>DCVC01000365.1 GCA_002328625.1 Bacteroidales bacterium UBA2198 | reverse complement strand
TATAAACCTTGGTTACCACTATACCGTCTTTTTCTCGTAATTTGAACTTCAGTTTCGGGTATCCTTTTATCTCGGCTATTCTTAAACCACAGAGGATTTCATCAATGGATGATGGTTTATACTCTGAAATCTCTTTCATATCTATATTGATGG
The DNA here is from genome assembly GCA_002328625.1 of Bacteroidales bacterium UBA2198. Lineage (GTDB taxonomy): Bacteria > Bacteroidota > Bacteroidia > Bacteroidales > VadinHA17 > LD21. Next base: position 2,406 of record DCVC01000365.1, on the reverse strand, counting down.
TAGCTGGTTTAGTGCCCCGTATAATTTTCAACTGAATTGATTTTTGAAATTTCACATTTCTCATAATACTATGAAGTTTTATTCCCTCCTTTACTTTCTGTCTATTGAGCTCAGCAATCCTGTCTCCAATCTTGATTCCATACTTCTCTGCCGGACTCCCTCTCAAAATATTACTTACATAATAAAACGAACCCTTCCCATTCTGTCCTTTGTCAATAAAAACCCCTAATATGACCTTTTTTATATCCTCATCAATAAATTCTGAAAGCATATTCATAACATCTTTAATGGGTATAGCAAATCCAATACCCTTTCCTTCACCGTAGATAGCAGTAATAATTCCTAAGGGTCTACCTTCAATATCCAGAAGTGCCCCTCCACTATTTCCTGGATTTATCGCTGCATCTGTCTGAATAAGATTTACATACACCCTGTTATCAATCTTCAGATTCCTTCCGAGAGCGCTCACAACACCAACACTCACAGAACTCGAAAGGCCATAAGGATTGCCAATAACAATCGCAGTTTCTCCTACTCTAATATCCTTCTGTCTGGAGGCTTTTAAATAAGGAAACTCTTCAGTATCAGATATTTTTAACAGCGCAATATCGTGCTCGGGATCACTACCAAGGACTTCTGCTTCGTATTCTTTGCCATTTATAAATTTGACTCTTATATCTATAGTCTTTGATATCAGGTGCTCGTTTGTAACTATGATTCCTTTTGGATCCACTACAACACCAGAACCAATGTTTTCAAAAAAACCTTCATGCTCTTCTTCTTCAGTAAAAATCCTTTTAATCACGTTGAATTTCTTACCTTCTGATGCCTCTTTTGACCATTCCTCTGTCCGTATATTGACAATTGCTTTGCTTGCCATCTCAACAACATCAGCAACACTTCTCTCTTTTCCATAGGCCACCGGCATGGACAGGCAGAAAATCGAAACAAAAATGATAAATATTTTCATAAAAATGTTACAGACTGATATTGTTCGAATCAGTACCAATCCTCTTTTAGCCTCTGCCGTTTTTTCATTACCTTCTTTACCGAATCGAGGATGATATTGGCTACTTCGTCCTTGCTTAGTATCGGTACGTGTTTCGTATTTCCCTTTGGGTCAATAATAGACACTTCGTTGTTATCTGAACCAAAACCAATTCCTTGTTTTGCAATATTGTTGGCTACAATAAGGTCAAGGTTCTTCTGTTTTAATTTTTCATAAGCATGTTCCATTATATTGTCTGTTTCCGCAGCAAAGCCTATGAGGATTCTATGCCCTTTGAGTCTACCGAGTTCTGCGAGAATATCAGGATTTCTTTCAAGTTCGATTGATAATATACTGTTTGTACCATGTTTTTTTATCTTCTGATAATTCTCATTTTTGCATTTAAAATCAGCAACCGCTGCTGCCTTTATGATAACTGAACAATTTTTGTAATGCTCCATAACAGCGTTTCTCATTTCATGGGCAGTGTTTATTTCAACAATTGTTATATCTCTTCTTGGCAGTTCGATATAAGTTTTGCCCGTGATAAGTATAACATCCGCACCCCTCCTTCTGGCTATTTTTGCTATTGCATATCCCATTTTTCCAGAAGACCGATTTGTAATACATCTAACCGGGTCTATAAATTCTGTGGTAGGACCGGCAGTAACAAGAATTCTTTCACCGATTAAGTCTTTTTCGGTAAATATATCTTCCATTTTCTCAAGGATTTCTTCGATGGTGGGCAACCTTCCCTTTCCTTCAGCCCCACAGGCAAGATCTCCAATCCCTGGCTCCATAAAATCATAACCTGCTTCTTTTAGTCTCTGTAAATTTTCCTGGACTATCCTGCTTTCCCACATTTTCGTATTCATAGATGGAACAAAAAGAATTGGAACTGTTGTTGCCATAACCATGGTGGTTAGAAAATCGTCTGCTATCCCATTTGCAATCTTACCAATGATATTTGCCGTAGCAGGGACTATCACCATTTGATCTGCAATATCAGAAAGCGCCACGTGTCCTATTTTAGAGCCAGCAAATAGCTCAAACGTCTCATGTATTACAGGATGTCCTGAGAGGGTTTGAAAGGTAAGGGGTGTTATAAACTCCATTGCGTTTTTTGTCATAACAATATGGACACTGGCACCCTTTTTTGTAAGTGCTCTTACCAACTCCGCAGTCTTATATGCTGCAATACCACCTGTAACCCCTATTACAATCTCTTTATTTCTTAACATTGAAAATTCTTTATCCATTTCACAATTTTAAATATTAAGCCCAAGCCTTCTGATGAACCTTGTAAACAAATTTGCCTTTGGCACATAGACCGGAGAAAGAATATCAACTTTCCCTACGGTTTCCTCATCAATCTTGATAATCATTTCACCGAGCTTCTGTCCTTCCCTTACTTCACC
>DCVC01000382.1 GCA_002328625.1 Bacteroidales bacterium UBA2198 | reverse complement strand
CACAACTCTGATATTGTGCAGGCTCCGGCACGTGAGATAATGATATCAGCAGCCGCATATGCATATTCCATCCTGTCTATAAACCCATGGACGGAAATATTACGACCCGGTGATTGTGATACTAATTTCCTTACTTCATCAAAATAATATTTCCCAGTCTGCCATAACCACTGACATTCGCACTCTGCAAGCGTCTTAATGTTGTCAGAAAGGCATTTATTAATACTTCCTGCTCCCAGAGAACCACCCAGAACAAGTATTACAGGTAATTCCTTTTTAAGATGAAAGAATTCCAGAGCCGGATCGCGGATATTACCAAGGTTTTCAAAATTCTGACGGACCGGATTCCCTGTTTTAATGATTTTTTTGGCCGGGAAATATTTTTCCATTCCTTCATATGCAACACAGATCACCTTCGCCTTTCTTGCCAGCAGTTTGTTTGTAACGCCGGCATAACTGTTCTGTTCCTGGATAAGAGTAGGGATACCCATTCTGCCGGCCTGTCTTAACACTGGTCCGCTTGCAAAGCCTCCCACGCCCACTACAACATCCGGACAAAACTCTTTTATCAGGTGCCTTGCCCGCTTAAGGCTTTTAAGGAGTTTAAAGAAGACCTTAAGGTTCTTCAGTGAACAGCCGCGTACGATTCCTGCCACAGGCAGGCCAACAATCCGATAACCGGCAACAGGTATCTTTTCTATCTCGAGTCTTCCTTCGGCGCCTACAAAGAGAATCTCAATGCCGGGGGCAATTTCCTTAAGGGCATTCGCAATGGATATTGCCGGGAAGATATGACCTCCCGTGCCTCCACCACTGATAATCACTCTTTTATGCCTTTGCAGGTCCATATATTTTTTCTCCTTCATCTGTGATTTCTTCTTCAGGCAGCTCTTCTTTTTTAATTCTTGCATTCACTACTCTGCTGACACTGAGTATTGCTCCTATCGAAAAACTCATCACTAGAACCGATGTCCTGCCCCAGCTTACCATTGGCAAAGTCTGACCTGTAACGGGAAACAATCCGACAGCAACAAGCATGTTGAGCATAGCCTGGACAGTTATCATCACAACCAGGCCCATAACCAGGAAGGCAGGGAAAGCTGTTTCACATTTTTTCACTATGGTGATGCCCCTGAACAGCAAAATCATATATGCCAGGATCAATGGAATAGCTCCGAATAAGAGACCGTATTCTTCTATTATGATGGCAAATATGAAATCGGAATTTGACTGGGGAAGCATGTTTCGCTGGGTGCTTTTCCCTGGAGCCTTGCCGAATAATCCTCCTGTTGAGATGGCTATTTTAGCCTGATTAGTCTGATAATCACCATCTTCATCAGCATTACCCGAGAAATAATATTCTATCCTGTTCTTCCATACCTCAACCCTGTTATCCTTTGAAACCACTGACAGTACCATTGCAAAAAGAAACACCCCTGCCACTCCAATACCAACGTATGCAAGCAAAAACCGGAAAGGGACCCTCCCGATAAACATGATTATCAAGCTGATCCCGAAAACCATCAGTGCCGTTGAAAGGTTTTCAGGCATTATTAATCCGCATACTATTCCCACAGGAATCATAAAATATTTTGTGACCAGCATGAAATTCTTCAGTTCATTCTGGTACCGGGCAAGTGATCTTGCAAGGTAAAGTACCAGTGCAACTTTGGCCACGTCAGATGTCTGAAGCCTGAAACCTGTTCCGGGTATTTCAATCCACCTTGTAGCCTCATTCACCCTTGATCCAACGGCAAATGTGAGGATCAGCAGCCCGACTGCACAAATAAGTATTAAGCCTGCCAGTGAAGAGTATATCCTGTAAGGCAGATAATGCACAACAATAATAATGATGAGGCTAAGAAGAAGCATAAAAAACTGGCTTCTGAGGAAATAAGTTGTGTTCCCGCCATGTTTCATAAAAGCAACGCTGACCGAAGAGCTGTAAACTGCCAGTAATGAAAAGATCATGAATACAGCCACCAGAGCCCATATCACCCTGTCGCCTTTAAAGGTCCTTGTCAGCCAGGCATTCTCCATCTTTTTCCTTTTAAAGGTTTCTAACAGCCTGTTTAAACTGTCGTCCCCTGTCTTCATAATTTTTGAAAAGGTCAAAGCTTGCACAGGCGGGAGAAAGCAGCACTGTCTGCCCTTTCTTTGCAAGGTAATAGGATGATCTTACTGCTTCTTCCATCGAGCTCGTTTCAACTATTGTAGGCACTTTGTCCTTAAATGCCTCTATGATCTTTCTGTTATCCTTACCCAGGCAGACAATAGCTTTAACTTTTTGCCTGACAACAGGGAAAAGTTCGGAATAATTATTACCCTTATCAATGCCGCCTGCTATCCATACTATATCTGTCTCCATACACTCCAGGGCATACCATGTCGAGTTGACGTTAGTTCCCTTGGAATCATTGATGAAGTTGATGCCATAAACAGTGATTACCGGTTCCAAACGGTGTTCAACTCCCTGAAAATCAGCAAGACTCTCCCTGATAACATCCTTCCGGATGCTCAGGACTTTGCCTGCTATAGCTGCCGCCATCGAATTAAAAATGTTGTGACGGCCTTTTAATGCCAGGTCATGAATGGTCATAAGGTTGGTTTTATGTTGGAAATCAATAATTAATTCGTCATTTTCGATATAGGCTGCCATGTTCTCCCTGAAGTCAGCAGAAAAAGGAAGACATGTCATTAAGAGATTTTTTTTAGGCAATTCATTCTTAATAATGGCATCATCCGCCCAGTAAATAAAAAAATCTGATTTTGTCTGATTCTGAATTACCCGGAACTTCGCATCGATATAATTCTGAAGTTTATATTCATATCTGTCGAGGTGATCAGGTGTTATATTCATAAGAACAGCTATGTCAGCCTTGAACGACTTCATACCATCAAGCTGAAAACTGCTCAGTTCAATAACATAATAATCATATCCGCCGGTTGCAACTGCCATGGCAAAGCTGTTACCAATATTACCTGTGATTGCAGCATTCTTTCCTGCTTTTTTCAGAATGTGACCGATAAGACTTGTAACTGTTGTTTTGCCGTTGCTCCCCGTAACACAAACCCTGACACCTTCAGAATACCTTCCTGCAAACTCAATTTCAGATATTACCGGTATCCCCTTTTTCCGAATCACATCCATTACAGGAGCACTTTCAGGGATTCCCGGACTTTTAATAATCTCATCTGCCGAAAGGATGGTTTTTTCAGTATGGCTCCCTTCTTCCCATATTATCTTATTAGTCTGCAGGATCTCTTTATATTTCTCCTGTATCACTCCCTTATCAGAAACGAACACATTAAGGCCCATCTTCTTTGCAAGAACTGCCGATCCTGCCCCGCTTTCTCCCGCACCCAGTATTACAATCCTCTTCATATAATTATCTGATCTTGAGTGTCACTATGCTTATTACCGCCAGAATAATGGCAACTATCCAAAACCTTATTACTATTTTTGGTTCCGTATATCCCTTTTTCTGATAATGGTGGTGAAGAGGAGCCATAAGGAATATTCTGCGTCCCTCGCCATATTTTCTTTTTGTCCTTTTGAACCATGAGACCTGCAGAACAACCGAAAGGTTCTCCACGAGAAATATTCCGCAAAGAATTGGTATCAGGAGTTCCTTTCTGATTATTATGGCAAACACCGCTATGATACCACCAAGAGCCAGACTGCCGGTGTCGCCCATGAAAACCTGGGCCGGATATGAATTATACCAGAGGAAACCTATGGTTGCACCAATGAAAGCGCTGGCAAAGATCACAAGCTCTTCAGACTTTGGTATATACATAATATTGAGATACTCCGCATAAATAATATTACTTGACACATATGCCAGAATGCCGAGAGCAGTTCCTATAATAGCCGAGGTTCCGGTTGTTAATCCGTCAAGCCCGTCAGTAAGATTAGCTCCATTGGAAACTGATGTAACGATGAAAACGACTATTACCACAAAAACCAGCCAGGTGGCTATCGATCTGTATTTTTCAGGGATGAATGCCACAAGCCATGCATAGTTGAATTCATTGTTTTTTATAAAGGGGATGGTGGTCTTGGTTGATTTCCTTTCCATGGGAATCTCCCCCTGGTTAAGATATGAGACTGAAGTATCAATCAGTTCAATCTTTTCACGTGAGGAAAGGTCACTGACTTTTACTCTCTCTATTATAATAACATCATCACAGAGAAAAAGCGTCAGTCCGACAGTAAACCCCAGGATTATCTGGCCAATTATTTTAAACCTTGCAGCAAGGCCTTCCTTGTTCTTTTTAAAGATCTTGATGTAATCATCCAAAAATCCGATAAAGCCTAACCAGATTGTTGTGAGGAGCATCAGTATAACATAAATATTGTCGAGTCTTGCAAACAGCAGGGTGGGAATTATTATTGAAGCAAGGATTATTAATCCGCCCATTGAGGGTGTTCCTTTTTTCTGATATTGTCCTTCCAGGCCAAGATCTCTTACAACCTCCCCGATTTGCTTATATTGAAGATACTCTATTAACCTTTTACCGATAAGCAAAGAAATGGCGAGCGAGGTGATTACCGACAATGCCGATCTGAAGGAGATGTATGCAAACATGCCTGCACCGGGCACATTCAGTTCATTCAGATATTTGAACAAATAATAAAGCATCTTTTCAGATTGTTATTTCATTTCAAGAGCTGCCTTAAGTTCTTCCCTGTCATCAAAATGATGTCTTACACCATTAATTTCCTGGTAAGTCTCATGGCCCTTACCTGCCACAAGCACAATATCACCCGGGCCGGCAAGCATCACCGCACTTTTTATTGCTTCCCGTCTGTTTGTTATTCTAAGGGTTTTCCTTTTCATATCAGGGGCTATTCCCTTTTCCATATCGTCCAGGATTCTTTCCGGATTCTCGGTTCTTGGATTATCCGACGTAAGAATGATTTTATCGCTGCCCTCTGCGCAAATAGCTGCCATTTTTGGACGTTTTGTAGTATCTCTGTCACCTCCTGCCCCGACAACCGTGATAAGCTGTCTGCCTCCTGCTCTGATTTTATTGATTGTTTCAATTACGTTCAGAAGAGCATCCGGTGTATGTGCATAATCAACTATCCCTGTAATATTAGCGGGAGCTTTTACGACTTCAAGCCTTCCCGGTACCGGATGCAAATCGCTCAGAACTGTAAGTACCTCATTTTTATCTGCCCCCAGAAGTGCAGAAGCCGCATAGACAGCCAGAATATTTGATGCATTGAAATCACCTATGAACCTTGTCCAGACCTCTTCACCCTGAATGCGCAAGCCCATTCCCTCAAAACCCTGCTCAATGATCGCGCACCGGAAATCAGCCATTCCTCTTGTAGAAAATGTAAAATGGCGTGATAAGCAATTTTGCAGCATAACTTTGCCATTCCTGTCATCTGCATTAATAAGGGCGAATGATTGAGGCGACAACGAATCGAAGAATTTTTTCTTTGCTGCGAGGTATTTATCAAATGTCTTATGATAATCAAGGTGGTCGTGAGTGAGGTTGGTAAAAATGCCTCCGGCGAAGTCCAGTCCGGCAATTCTTTCCTGATCAGTGGCATGCGAACTGACTTCCATAAAGGCATAATCACAGCCTTCGTTAACCATTTCAGCAAGGAGACTGTTAATCCGGATAGGATCAGGTGTTGTATGAGTTGCCGGTAGTTCCTTTCCTCTGATGTAATTACACACTGTAGAAAAAAGACCGCATTTATACCCCAGCCTGGTAAACATTCTGTAAAGCAATGTAGCAATGGTGGTTTTGCCGTTTGTACCTGTAACACCTATAAGCTTTACTGAGGAAGACGGGTTTCCAAAAAAGTTGGAGGCAGCTATACCAAGCGCCTTAGCCGAGTCGGTGGTCCTGATCCAGCAGATATTTTTGTCACGTATTTCCGGAAGCTTTTCACAAATTACTGCCACAGCTCCCGACGACAATGCCTTGCCAATGTAATCATGCCCGTCCGACCTTGTACCCTTGACTGCGACGAAGAGTGATCGGGGAAAAACGTTACGTGAATCAAATTCGATACCGGAAATTGACTGATTATTATCTCCTTCCAGTGAAATAACATCAATATTTTCTAATATATCATTAATTTCCATCATACTACATATGCAAATCAAGAGAAACAATACTTCCTTCGTTCACCCTTGCTCCATGCCCGGGGAATTGCCGTAAAACTTTTCCGCGGCCAGTGTATTTTACTCTGAGTCCTGAATTTTCAAGCAGGAAAATGGCATCTCTCAGGCTCATGCCTCTGACGTCAGGCACCAAGCCTTCTTTGATACTGACTCCAACGAGCCTTACTGTGTCTCCGCTTTCCCTGGTGGCAACCCATTCATCCTTTATTGTCCTCTTATACATTACGTTCAGGTAGCTGAGTACTTTATTGATATCTTCCCTGTAGCCGTTACCTGCCTCCGGAGCTGAAGCATTTTTTATTTCTCTGTTTTCTGTAACAAAATCCCTGTAGAAATTTGTAGCAAATACTTTATCGGAAATCTCTTTAAAGACTGATCCTGCTACCAGGTTTCCGTAATAGACACCGTTTGAAGGGGCGTTAACAACCACTATGCATGAATAGAGAGGTTTTTCAGCAGGAAAGTATCCGACAAATGAAGCCTGATAGGATATCCTTGCTCCCTGCCTGTAGCCGTATTTATCCTTTGCTATTTGCGCTGTACCGGTTTTACCTGCAATTTTATAATCGGCATTCTTAAGATTTGTGGCAGTTCCATGTTCCACAACTCCTTCCATCATTTTTCTTACCTTCCTGATTGTGGATCTTGATGCAATTGAATTGACCATAACTTCGGTCCCATAGTTCTTCACAACAGAACCATTGTTAAGGATCCTGGTCACAAATCTGGGACGCATCATTTTCCCGTCATTTGCGACTGCGTTGTAAAATGTAAGAATCTGCAGAGGAGTCATCTGGACTTCATAGCCATGCGACATCATTGGAAGTGAAAGGCCCGACCAGAATTTATCCCCGGGATAACGTATCAGGGGTGTTCCTTCTCCTTTTATCTGTATGTTAAGTTTCTGGTTTAGCTTCATGGCATAAAGCCGGTTAATAAAATCTCTTGGCTTATCACTGTAATGCTCAGTAATGATTTTTGATGTTCCGACGTTGGAAGATTTTTCAAAGATCTCCCTGACTGTCAGTTTACCGTATCCCTCCTCCCGTGTATCCCTGATGATCTTGTTATAGAACCTGATGGATCCGTTTCCTGTGTCAACAACATCCCCGGTGTCAATTACACCATCTTCCAGTGCAGCCATCAATACCGGAAGCTTGAAAGTTGAACCCGGTTCGGTACTTTCACCTATGGCATAATTATATGTTTCATGATAATTACCATCCTTGCCGATCTCAAGGTTGGCTATCGCCCTGACATCCCCGGTTGCAACCTCCATCAATACGGCGCAACCATGATGTGCATTATGTTTTCTAAGCTGGGTCTTTAATGCGCTCGATGCTACATCCTGGAGATCAACATCAAGAGTGGTTACAACATCAAAACCTTCCTTCGATGCGATGGTGCTTGCATCATCAACCGGTATCCAATCTCCTCCTGTCAGTCTCTGCATAACTACAACGCCGTTCTTCCCGGTCAGTTCCTTGTTGAATGAACCTTCAATCCCCACAACAGTTCCTTTGTTTCCCATATTTAAATAACCGATCGTGCGGGCAGCCAGTTCACCGTGTGGTAAAATTCTTCTGTTTTCCGGTTGGGCAACCAGACCTCCCTTGTACTGTCCTTCCCGGAAAATAGGCAGCTCTTTCAGCTTTTTAAGCGTTTCATAATCCACTTTCCGTTTTATCAGGAAAAACCTGTCTCCTCTTTTTCTGGCTTCTGAAATTGCTGATTTCCACCCTGCCGCTGACCGCTCCCCGAGTAATCTTGACAAACCTTCCGATAATCCATTGATTCCCTCCAGCCATGTCCCGGTTGACATACCTGTGCTACGAGTATCCATATAGATACTGTAATATGGTACAGAACTGGCCAGCAGACGTCCGTCGTATGAGAGTATGTCTCCTCTGTTGGCAGGCAATTCTGCTGTCTTGTAAACATACTTCTCGCTCATAGCCGACCATTTACCCCTCTGAACATACTGCAGAACAAGGATGCGCACAAGCAAAGCCCCTGCAATAATTATCATTGCCAGGTAAACAACGCCGCTTCGCCATACGATTTCTTCCCTTATTGCCATAGTAATTATTTCTTATCAACCACGAGCCTGTAAGGAGGTGTTTTAAGTTCTTCAAGACCCAGTCCTTTCTCCCGTACCATCCTGAAAACTTCTGATTGCTTGCTTGCATACATAAGTTCGGTTGATGTGGTAAGCGACTCAGCCCTCATGTCTTTTATTTCTCTTGTCAGCCTGGCTGTCTCTCTTGTCACCTTTTCAGCATGAAACCGGTTTCCGATATAGAGGGCACCCAGCAGGGTCAATAACAGCAGATACCATAGATTTTTCAAGACGATCTTATCTGTAACCATGCTACCACTTAAAACCTCCTTCAGGTAACTGCCGGTTTTAACTTTTTTATTGTTTTTTTCCTTTGCGTTACTCATTGTTAAATTTTTTCCGCAATACGCAGCCTGGCACTTCTCGCTCTTTTATTACTGGCAACCTCATCTCTACCGGGTATTGTTCCTTTTTTGTTAATTACCCGGAAGGGTGTTATCAGGTTACCATAGAAGTCTTTGTGTTCTTCACCTTCAAAGTTGCCGGTCCTCATAAAATTCTTCACGACTCTGTCTTCAAGAGAATGGTAAGTGATAATAACCACTCTCCCACCCTTGCTCATGACTTCAAGCGCCTGCTCAAGCATCTCTTTCAGGTAATCAATTTCATGGTTGACCGCTATTCTTAAAGCCTGAAATACTTTAGCATAGAACTTATGTTCCTGTCGCGGAGGAGCAAGTTTGCCTATCGCATTTATAATATCCTGAGCAGTTAAAAAGGGCTTCAGCTTCCTAACGGTAACTATCTCCCTTGCAATCCTTCTTGAGTTGATGAGTTCACCGTAATTGTAAAAGAGGCTTGTCAGTTCCCGTTCATCAAGAGTCTTCAAAAGGGCAGCAGCTGTCACCGGATTCTTTTTATTCATTCTCATATCGAGCGGGGCTTCCTGTCTGAAAGTAAATCCTCTTTCCGGCTCATCAAACTGGTGAAATGAAACCCCCAGATCCGCAATAAGACCATCTATTGACTTGATACCAAGATATCTCAGGTTATTTTTAAGGAACCGGAAGTTCTGATTAAGGAAAATGAGCTTTTTACTGTCAGGTACATTCTTAATGGCATCCTCATCCTGATCGAAGGCAATCAGTTTACCTTTGGTAAGTCGTTTAAGTATTTCCATTGAATGCCCGCCTCCTCCAAAGGTTACATCCACATAGATCCCGTCAGGCCGGATATTGAGCCCTCTGATACTTTCATCCAGCAAAGCAGGTATGTGGTAAAATATCATTCCAAAGGCTCGTTAATGTTTCCACCCATTAGTTTTTCAGCCAGATCGGCAAAATCATCAGCAGGCATTTCAATCTTATCATAAACATTTGCTGCCCATATCTCTATCCTGCCATCCTGCCCGGCAAGAACAACATCTCTTTCTGCATCTATCAGTTCCAGCAACCTTTTGGGAATAAGCATCCTGTTATTATTATCAAGAACGAGCTCTGCTGTTCCCTTAAAAAAATTTCTCAGGAACATATTATGTTCGCGATTGTAAGGATTGATCCTCTTCCTTATTTTTTCCAGCTGGCGGTTCCAGTCATCAATTGAGTAGAGCACAAGACAGTTTTCGAATATGTCTTTCCGCACCACAAAATGATCCTGTGCGGAAGCAGGCATTTGCTTCTTGAATGTCATCGGGAGTATGATCCTTCCCTTGACATCTACTTTGCACGCGTAATCACCTATAAATGTGGCCATACCGCAATTTTTCAATTAAAAATGCTAAAATAAGTAAAAAATATCCACTTTGCTCCACTTTGCTCCACTTTTTTTGTTTCTTTGTTAATAACTTTTTGGTACTCATTTCCTTGTAATCTAAAATGAGCAAGTTCAGGAGTTCTTCCCTGCTATTTTTCTCTCTTTCTTATGTCATTGTTTTTCAACTAGTTAAATGCATTATCAAAAGGGGAAGAGCATGTTCCGCGATAGCTGCAGCTTGGAGGTTAAGTAATTCAGGTGTTTATAGGGAGAAGAAGAAATCAGGGTTTGGCAATACTCCTTCAGCAGAAAAATAATTCAGGAAATAAATTTTGGTAAATTTGTACCTGTAATCGATTTATAAACATACTGATATGAATAGCACTGGTTCTGAAAACAGAGGATTGAAAATTGATGTGGAAGAGGTCTTATATTCCAAGAATCCGTCAATAAAAAAAAGGATTCCGGGGTTTATAATAACATACCTAAAAAGGATCGTCCATCAGGATGAGCTCAATGATTTCCTGGAGAAGTGGGGGCATCTCAACGATTCTGAGTTCATTGAGGCAGGTCTGAGGTATTTCAGGATCAGTTATAATGTATTTGGCAGNNTATTTCAAGGGGCTTAAATTTCCCGTAAATGATATTCTGATGAATATTAAGAATTTATCGGGAGTTTTTGTTCCGGTAAACAAGCATGGCACACAGGCGAAAGAAGCAGTAAGGCTGATTGAGGATGCATATTCCTCTGACAATCAAATTCTTTATTTCCCGGCAGGATTATGTTCACGCAAGAAAAGGGGAGTGATAAGGGACCTGAAATGGCATAAGAATTTCATTTCTAAAGCTATCAGGCATAAAAGAGATATTATTCCCGCATATTTTTCAGGAAGGAATTCCAATTTCTTCTATAATCTTTCCAATATCCGTAACCTGTTTGGAATAAAGGCAAATATTGAGATGTTATACCTCGTTGATGAGATGTTTAAACAAAGAGAGAAACAAATAAATCTTGTTTTCGGCACGAGAATTTCCTGGCAAACATTTGATAATTCAAAGTCTCCTGATGAATGGGCAGGCTGGGTAAAACAAAAATCATATGAACTTGAATCATTAATCGGACAAGAGACACCAATTCAAAAAATTATCTAAATTGCGTCCGAATTCTTTTAGAAAATATTCGGAAAACAGAATTACCCAAAATCAATTAATGGAACCATTAGTCGATCAACTACCGATAGATCAAATAATTGCCGAGCTTACAAAAGACAAGCTTCTTCGCAGGACCAATAACGGTAACAACGAAGTTTATATCTTCGATAACAACAGTTCTCCTGTTTTAATGCATGAAGTGGGAAGAGTGAGGGAGATCACTTTCCGTCATGCAGGAGGGGGAACAGGTCATGAGATTGATATTGATCATTTTGACACTGCCAAGGAGGATCCCCAGCGACAGCTGATAGTCTGGGACCCTGAAAATCTTTCTATTATTGGCGGCTACAGATTTTATTTTCCGCCAAAAGGTTGCGTAAAATGTGATGTTACAAAACTTGCCTCTTCAGCATACTTTAATTTTTCAGAGAGGTTCCTAAACAAGTATTATCCTCATTTAATGGAGCTTGGACGTTCATTTGTCCATCCTGATTATCAGTCAGGTACCAAAGGAAGGAAAAGTTTGTTTGCCCTTGATAACCTCTGGGATGGACTTGGAGCATTAATCCTTGACAATCATCATCTTAAATATCTGTTCGGGAAGGTGACCATGTACTCTCATTTTAACCAGAAGGCAAGAGATATGATTCTTTACTTTTTAAGAAGGCACTTCAATGATCCTGACAACCTGGTAATACCGATCGAACCAGCACAGATTGACATACACGAGGAGGAAATGAAAAAACTTTTCACAGGATGGAGGTACAAGGATAATTATAAAATTCTCTCAAGGGAGGTAAGGAATCTGAATGAGAACATTCCGCCGCTTATAAATGCATATATGGGACTTTCACCAACTATGCGGACGTTTGGTACTTTCATAAATCATAAATTCGGCAATGTAGAGGAAACCGGTATAATGATAACATTGAGAGATATTTATGTTGAAAAAATAAACAGGCATCTTTCTTCTTATAAAAAAGATTTTGAAATCAGGTGGTTTTCACACGAGAGTCAATAGGCCCTGATATTTCTGCCTTCCACAAAATTGATATATGACTGGTTTGCCACCTTGTTTCCGCCGGGAGTGGGATAATTACCGGTAAAGTACCAGTCACCCGTATGACCCGGGCATGCCTTATGAAGCCCTTCAATTGATTGAAAAACTATTTCAACTTCTGCATTAATATCATCAGTTTTAAGCATCGAAGATATTTTTGCGGAAATCTTATCGGGACAAAAGGGTTTGTATATTTCCTTAACCAGATTAGTGATCTCTTCAACCGGCTTAAGTATTTCGGCTTTAGCATCTTCATATATTTTATCTATCAGGTCACTCTTTCCGTTCTCTTTCAACAACTCAATTGCGGCCCTGAAAGCTATGAAATCGCCTAATTTTGCCATATCGATGCCATAACAATCGGGATACCTGATCTGAGGTGAGGAGGATACTATAACTATCTTCTTTGGGTCCAGCTTGTCAAGAATTCTGATTATACTCTTTTTAAGTGTTGTTCCTCTGACTATTGAGTCATCAATCACCACAAGATTGTCAATACCCCTTTTAATAACTCCATAAGTAACGTCATAAATATGTCCGACGAGGTCATCGCGGCTGGTGTCTTCAGTTATAAAAGTCCTGAGCTTAACGTCTTTGACTGCAATCTTCTCAATCCTTGGTCTCCTGTTTATTATACTTTCAAGATCCGCCCTGTTGAGTTTATTTTTATTTTCAATGATTGCGTCTATTTTTGATTTGTTGAGGTAATCTTCAACGCCTTTTATTAATCCGTAAAAAGCACTCTCTGCGGTATTTGGTATATAAGAAAAGACAGTTCTTTCAAGATCGTGATTTACTGCCTTCAACACTAAAGGGGTAAGAAGTTCTCCAAGTTTTTTCCTTTCCCTGTAAATTGATTTATCAGTACCCCGCGAGAAATAGATTCTTTCAAATGAACATTTCTTTAATTCAGTCTCCTCTCTTATTCTTTCAATAGTGGTTTCACCCGAAGCTTTAATGATGATAGCGCTCGCAGGCGGCAGTTCCTGGACTTTATCAGTTCTGACATTAAAGATCGTCTGAATCACCGGCCGTTCCGAAGCTACAACAACCACCTCATCATCAATATAGTAGAATGCAGGTCTTATCCCCGCAGGATCACGCATCACGAATGCATCTCCATGACCTACCATTCCTGCCATGGTATAACCTCCGTCCCAGTTACGGCTGGCTTTTCTCAGGACATTCGCGAGGTCAAGATTTTTCTCAATCAGCGGAGTGATCTCTTTTTTTGAATAACCCTGTTCTTTGAATATCCTGAAAACTCTTTCATTCTCCTCATCCAGGCGGTGACCTATATTTTCCAGGATAGTGACAGTGTCGGAAAAATCTACAGGATTCTGGCCGAGTTCCACAAGGTTGTTGAATATTTCCTTCACATTTGTAAGGTTAAAGTTACCGGCCATAACAAGATTTTTTGATCTCCAGTTATTCTCCCTGCTTACCGGGTGAACATAGTCAATATTATAGTTGCCAAAGGTGCCATAACGCAGGTGGCCAAGGTATATGTCGCAAGCAAAAGGCACACTTCCTCTAATGAACTCCGGATCTTCGATACCAGCCCCTGCAGTCTTTTTAGTTTTGCTGATATCTTCATAGATCAGATCAAATATTTTTTTCAGGGAATTTGCCTTATTTGACCTGTGCCTGAAAATATATCTGTTCCCTGGTTCCACTGCCAGTTTAATTCCTGCGATGCCTGCTCCGTCCTGTCCCCTGTTATGCTGCTTTTCCATCATGAGGTACATTTTCTGCAGGCCATAATCCCATCTGCCATATTTTTTGACATAGTGCTCCATCGGCTTTCGCAGTCTCAACATTGCAATGCCGCATTCATGTTTAATCATGTCGCTCATAACTACTTTTTATTCTGGTCCGGGAAATTTATTATATCAGGGACAAAATATGCATCCGGAAATTCCCTGCGTATTCTTAAAAGAAACTTTGTGGCCTCTGTTTTTGTCCTGAAGTCCCCGACTCTGACCTTGTAATAACCGGGTTCAGAAAATGAGGCATATGAAACAATATCCGGAAATTTATTGATAAAGAGGGCTCTGATTTTGCCGGATTCTTCACGGGCGTTCCTTGTGGAGCTGCTGTAAATCTGTATCCTGAATCCTTCCACTCCGTTCAGTTTCTTGTTGTAAATGATATATCTGTTCATCATGCTGTCAATACCCGGATTCTGATTTATGATTAGACGCCCGGTACCATAACTGTCATCGCTCCGGCGAAGAAGGTCAATTGTGCTGAAAGCAGACTGGGCTCTGCACAGACTGATAGAAATCGAAAGAAAGAAAAGTAAAATTATACTTCTGATCATACTTAATAAAAAGTAAAATGATATCACTGTTCAAGTTCCGCTTCCAGCTCGTCGGTAATTTCCAGATTGTGATATACATTCTGGATATCATCGTCATCTTCAAGTGATTCAACAAACCGTAAAACTTTCTTTGATGAATCCAGGTCAAGTTTCTTTGTAGTGTTCGGGATCCTTTTTAGTCCGGCATCTTCAGGTTCGATACCAAGTTCATTTAGTTTTTTGTTCACGTTTCCGAAATCCTCCCTGGCACAAGTTATTGTAACTGTTTCCCCGTCAATCTCAAACTCCTGGGCACCGGCGTCTATAAGTTCAAGCTCAAGATCTTCAGGAGAAAAGCCCTGGTTTTTAATTGTAAATACTCCTTTCCTGTCAAAAAGAGAGCTTAAGGAACCGTTTGTACCAAGCTTTCCGCCATGTTTGTTGAACAGCGACCTGACTGTTGCAATAGTCCGGTTGTTGTTATCAGTCAGACATTCAGCAAAGATTGCAATACCACCCTGAGCATACCCTTCGAATGATGATTCTACATAATTATCAGCATCAGCTCCGACTGCTTTTTTTATTGCCCTTTCAATATTATCCTTAGGCATATTTGATCCTTTGGCGTTCTGTATTGCAAGCCGTAGGCGGGCATTTGATTCAGGATCTCCTCCTCCCTCCCTTGCAGCAATAGTAATCTCTTTTATGATCTTGGTAAAGATCTTCCCCCGTTTTGCATCATTTGCTCCTTTTTTCCTCTTTATTGTTGACCATTTGCTGTGACCTGACATANNAAGGAGGGAAGGGCACAGAGTACAGAGTACAGAGCACAGAGCACAGAGTACAGAGCACAGAGCACAGAGCACAGAGCACAGAGCACAGGGCAGAGGGCAGAGGGAGAAGCGCAGAGGACGCTGGGCGATGGATATTACTGGCTCTCTTTAACCTTCTAATAAATTATAATAGATTTTTATGTTACGAAAAGCATTTATAGAGACCTACGGCTGTCAGATGAATGTTGCTGACAGTGAGGTTGTTGCTTCGATACTTGCCGGTGAGAACATTGTTGTAACACAAAACATAAATGAGGCAACCCTGATATTAATCAATACCTGTTCAATACGGGAGAATGCAGAGCAGCGGATATGGAGCCGTCTAAGGGCGATTGGCCACCTGAAAAGGGAAAAAGAAGGAGTTGTTGTGGGACTGATTGGGTGCATGGCAGAAAGACTCAAAGAAAAGGTGTTCCAAGCTGACCAGATGGTTGATATTGTTGCAGGACCCGATTCATACAGGGATCTGCCTCTTCTCATCTCCGGGGCTGAAAGCGGACAGAAGGGTGTAAATGTACTTTTATCGGGTGAAGAGACTTATGCAGATATAACACCGGTACGTATGGACAGGAACGGAGTATCGGCATTTGTTTCAATCATGCGCGGATGCAATAACATGTGTGCATACT
>DCVC01000029.1 GCA_002328625.1 Bacteroidales bacterium UBA2198 | reverse complement strand
CACCTATCGCCGTAAAGGCCTGAAGTGAACCGAGAATAATGAAATATTTCTTCATTGTGAAAATTTCCATCAAAAATAGCCGAAATATGATAATACGTACGCTGCCTGACTGAAATATAAAGCATTTATGATGAGCCCCCTCAGTGTCGAAAATGGTGAATAAATTTCCGTATATTGCAATGTCAGGCGGGAATTAAATTTCAGGATACGGGAAACTGTCAGACTGACAACATCATATGATCATTGACGGTCACGCACATCTCGGGGGTGAATATAAGGACCTCCCTTCCATTATTTCGGCACTTGACAATGCAGGTGCCGATAAGGTTGTGCTATGCCCCGCTGATACAGCACGACCCAGATCGATGCCACTCCCTGTGCTGGCAGGAAAGATCCCCGACAAAGAGCTCAGTTTCAGTGTAAACAGGCTGCTCAGGGCAACATCGGCAAGGAGAAAAACAGAGCAATATATTGAATCCGGCAATGAGGAAGTTTTTAAAATTGCAGGTCTGTCAGCCGGGCGTGTTATACAGTTTTACTGGGCTGACATGCGAAGAAATGGTTTAATAGATGAACTTGATTTAAAATTTAAACTCTGGAATTACAAAGGCATAAAGCTCCATCAGAGCGTACACCCGTTTAAATTCAACTCCTCATTCAACGATCTTGCAGACTACGCTGCCGCCAGAAATCTTCCTCTCTTCATCCACCTTCACTCCCGGAATGAGATTATCGATTTTATTTCGGTCGCTCAAAATCATAAGACTATTTTCATCACAGGCCATCTGATAGGACTTGATCTCTTTGTTGCACACAAACAGAGTGTGGGTGACAATATTTTTTTCGATATCTCATGTCCGCAGCTTGTGTCGACCAGATTGATCAAACACGCATTAAAGGAATTCGGACCCCGGAGACTGACAATGGGATCAGATACTCCTTACGGTAAAAACAACGTCAGTCTGATCATCTCCAGAGTGAGAAACCTCGGCCTGCCGGATGCTGAAAAAGAGATGATTCTTGGAAACAACCTGAAGAATATCCTAATGCTCTGAGACAATAAGAGAGTCGGTCTCCTGAGCAGTAACGGGGAGCAGCTTCTCAATGAAACGTGTATAAACTTCCGTCCCGGAGATGAGTGCGGCCACAGGTAATCTTTCATTATAATTATGGATCGTTTCCAGAAGCTCCTGCTCAAGGATAACCGGAATGACTCCAAATACAGGCAACCCCTTGTTGCGGAAGTAATTATTGTCAGTGGTAGCAGGAAACAGAACCGGAATTATCCCGCAACCGGGATAGGTCTCATTGAGCGCCTCCACGAACAATTCATAAAATCTGTCAGGGGCGGTGGAAGCGGCATTTTGTGTTTCCGCTATGATGTTTATGCTTATCTGCGTATCAACTAGTTTTCTGGAGACATAATCCAGGAACCATGTCGTAGAGGTCTCGGGCAGCAACCTGCAATCAAGAAACGCTCTGACTTCCTGCGGTATCTGGTTAATATCGGTCTCCCCAGAGGCAATATGAGTGATAGTAATGGTATTTGTTACCGTAGAAAGCATCATCGGATTCTTCCGCAGTCCACTGGCCACCAGTGGCTTGAATAGTACCGGGTTTTTTAAGAGGAAACCTGTCACTCCTTGCTCCATTTCCCCAAAAGCCCTTAACATGGCTTTGCTATCATGATTGAACCGGATCCGTGGATTTGCCTGTGTCAGATTACTCAGGGAGTTAATCATTATCCTGGTCGCATAATCCGGAGGAGGCACAGCCCCATGGCCTGATGTCTTATAATTGAGATTGAGCTCTAACCATAGGGCTCTCTTCTCGTTTAATGAAATGAAAAAGACCGGCTTTTCCGGTGTTTTTGAAAGCAAACCCGTTATGCCGATGCCACCCTCTCCGAAGACAATGATCGCATTCAGTTCGGGCCAAAAGATCTCACTCACTATTTTTGATCCCCTGACCCCATAAGTCTCTTCTCCGGAAACACACAGAAGGGTGACATTAAGCGGGAGCTCTTCCGAAGAAGCCCTCTCTGCAAAGGCGGAGGCTGCCAGAAGATGCATTATTGTTACTCCTTTCATGTCGATTGCCCCCCTGCCCCAGATGGTATCCCCGACAACCGCTCCGGAAAAGGCCGGGTATTTCCAGCCGGAATCTTCACCACTGCTGACAACATCAAGATGACTCAGAAGGATTATGTTTGGCTTGAGTGACTCCAGTGGGTACAGTGAGGCAGCAAAATTATAACAATCAACACTGTCAGTAAATATTCTAATATTCAACCCTCTTTCCAGGCATTGGGCGGCGATAAATTCGCCAGCCACTTTTTCGTTTCCCGTGACAGATGCTATTTTTATATACTCACTGAGCAATTGAACAGCCTCAAACTCCGTGCTGTCAGTTTCCACTGACGGAATCTGCGACCTTACCTGAAAAGAAATCAATAAATTGAATACAAGAATCACAGCAATATTTCTTGATATCTTAAAGCAATATGGCTGAACAATCCTTTTCATTTACTAAAGTTACATGTTTAATCCGGATATCAAAATATTCTGAATGAACCACAGACAATTACTGCGAAACCTGATGAGAGAACAATAATTTAACTCCCGGTGGACAGATCTGATATTAAACATGGAGGTGAAGCGAACCTGAAGGAAGATTGGCAAGATATTTGCGCCAACCCGATTGTGAAAATTTTCACACCCTGATTTAACCTTATTCTTAACCAAAACCTGACTGCCATGAAACAAAAACTGACCTGCTTAACGGTAACTGTTGTATTCCTGCTAATTATGGCCTCCGGGCTTCCTGCCAACGGACAGGATACAAT
>DCVC01000021.1 GCA_002328625.1 Bacteroidales bacterium UBA2198 | reverse complement strand
TTGTTATCTTAATTATTTAATTTTATTATCTGTTTCTATTCTCTTTTAAAAGTAACCCTATTAAAACCTTAAGTGTAATGAAAAAAAGATCAGAGCAAAAGGTGCATCACAAATTGTACCTAAGAAAACTGCTTTTGAGGTTTGAGATCATGATTATGATTATTGTGATCGGAGCCTCAAATGCACTGGCTTCACCGGCAGATGATCCGGTAAAGAGCAGTGCAAAAGATTTCCCTTCGGGGGATGAACTTCAACAGATAACTGTTACAGGGACTGTAACCGACGCATCAACTGGTGATCCAATGCCAGGAGTAAACGTTATTATCAAGGGAACAAGCTTTGGTGCCCTTACCGATTTAGGCGGCAGGTATTCATTAGCCGTTCCCGACCAGAATGTCACACTGGTTTTCTCTTTTATTGGCTATGACACTCAGGAGCAGGTCGTTGCAGGCAGAACGACTCTCAATATTGCTCTTGTACCCGTTACAACAGCTCTTGACGAGGTCATTGTAACGGGGTATGGAACTCAGAAAAAGAGTGATCTGACGGGTTCTGTGGTGAGAGTTACTATGGATCAGAAAACCTCTTTGGCAAACTTAAACCTTTCGCAGGCCCTGTCGGGAGCTACTGCAGGGGTTAATGTGCAGGGAGTAGGTCTTGCCGGTGCCGAACCCACTCTGGGAATCAGAGGAAGGACTTCTTTATCTGCAAGCGATGCTCCTTTGATTATTCTCGACGGAATCATCTATAATGGTTCAATTAATAATATTAATGTAAACGACATTGAATCAGTTGATATACTTAAAGATGCAAGTGCTGCTGCAGTATACGGATCAAGATCGGCAAACGGTGTAATGATTATCACCACCAAAAAAGGGAAAACTGAGAAACCGCTTATATCATTTAATATGTATTACGGTTATCAGGATATGACAAATAACCCGATGAGAGTTATGAATGCCGAGGAGTATGCAATCAGGCTGGTCGACTACTATTATCAGCAGGATCTCTATACCTGGTATAAAACCAAACCGACAAGTGCAACAGGCAAACCGGTGAGGCCCGATATCACAAACCGTGAACTTGTTGCGGCCCGTCTGCGTTCACAGGAAGAGAGAGACAATTACCTCGCCGGAAATGAGATTGACTGGGTGGATGAAGTTTTGCAAATAGCTCCTATCCAGAATTATAATGCAAGCATCTCAGGGAAAAGCGACAGGTCAAATTACTATGCCTCTGCCTCCTATACAAATGAGGAAGGAATTCAACTGAATGATAAATTCAGCAGAATTACCCTGTTCTCTAATGTAGAGAGTAAAATTACCAACTGGCTTACTATCGGATTGAATACATCATATTCTTTCCGCGATTATTCGGGAATAGAAGCTAACCTTGGCAATGCACGATCCTGCAGCCCTCTGGCAAACAATAAAATAGGCTTGCCAAACTATGATTTGTATCTTACGGGGGAGGCATATATGACTTACCCTCTTGTTTATCTGTTTATTGATAATAAAGATACAAGAAATGACCTGTTCCTGTTGGGAAATGCGAAAATAACAGTACCATGGATAAAAGGATTAACTTATGAATTCAACTACTCCAACAGGTATTACACAAGAAGGAATAATACTTTTCACCCTGTTAATTCACCATCGGGTTCGGGTAATAAAGGACTGGCAGTCAGGAATCCATCGGAAGAAAGAAACTGGATCTATAACAACATTATAACCTATTTAAGGACTTTCGGAAGCCACCAGGTTAATGCAACCCTGCTTTACAGCCAGGAGGGCCGAAATGCTGAAAGTTCAACTATCAATGCCTCAGGTTTTGATAATCCTGTTCTTGGATTCAACAATGTGGGCCTTGGCACTACTGTGACCGTTGCTTCGACGGCTTGGAAGGAAAACAGTATTTCTTACATGGGTCGTCTCAACTATTCATTTAAGAGCCGTTATTTACTAACTGCAACTGTAAGAAGAGATGGTTTCTCAGGATTTGGACCAACCAGGAAGTTTGCCACCTTCCCTTCAGTTTCTCTGGGATGGGTGGTTTCTGATGAGTCATTTATGAGGGATGTCAGATGGCTCTATCTCAAGTTAAGAACTTCTTACGGAAAGAACGGCAATCAGGGTATCGGACGCTATTCCAGCTTCTCAAGAATGACCGCTGATGCTTATGTCTTTGGCGCCGCAACAGCTATTGCTGTTTATCCGAGCACACTGGGAAATGCTGATCTGGGGTGGGAATCAACAACCTCGATGAATCTCGGACTTGACTTTGGCTTGCTGAACCGGAGAATCTCGGGCTCGGTTGATGTATATAAAGCTACTACTACAGATGTTTTAGTGAGCCGTGCACTTCCTCCAACAACCGGATATTCCAGTGTATGGACCAATATCGGAGCCATCGACAATAAAGGTATTGAATTTGAGGTAACCTCAAAAAATCTCACCGGCCGGCTTGGATGGGAAACAAATTTTGTGTTCTCACTTAACCGCGATAAGATTACAAAGCTATACGGTGATGAAAATGATAAAGATGTAGGGAATTCATGGTTTGTCGGAGAACCTATCAGTGCCATATATGATTTTGAAATGATGGGTGGCGTCTGGACGGAAGCAGAGCTCTATGCAGGTCAGACGTACAATAACTGGTATCCGGGTCAGTATAAATATGTCGATCAGAACGGAGATGGTGTCATTGAACCAAACCTTGACAGAAAGGTCATTGGGTACCGCACCCCCAGCTACAGGTTCAGTATAAACAATACACTGAATTATAAGAACTTCACCTTCTCATTCTTTGTCAACTCGATACAGGGTGGCAAAAAGTACTTTATGGAAAACAATGCATCAGTTGTCAATGTTGACTTCCGTTCCGACAACGTTCTGAGGATAAACGCATCGGCTGTCCGTCCCTACTGGACACCAGATAATGGAGTAACCAATGCAACGGGAGTTTATAACACACCACCTCAGGCGAGCGGAATATATGAAAGCAGGAGCTTTGTAAGATTACAGGATGTTTCTCTTTCGTACCGTCTGAGCCCAGAGTTGCTTAATACTCTAAAGCTTCAGGATTGCCAGGTTTATATCGCAAGCAAAAATCCTTACACCTGGACCAAGTGGTCGGGCTGGGATCCGGAAGCATGGAGAAGTGATTCACAAAACTCCCCATTGATGAGAAACATAACCGCAGGTTTCAGGGTTACATTCTAAAATTTTACTCGCGATTTAAAAATGAATAATTATGAAACCTATTAATATTAATACAATGAAAGAATACTTATATCTGATAAGAAAAAACTGTTTATTATATGCAGGGATATTACTGTTGATTTTTCCCTCATGTAATGAAGACATACTTGATGAGATCCCTCTCGACTTCCTTGCACCGGAGAATGCATATAAGACTCTCCCGGGTATTAAGCAGGGAATAACCGGATTACATTTTTCGACGCGTCAAAGATGGTTTTATGGAACAAACCAGCCTGTAATAACCGTAATGAGAGGCCTTGGAACCGACATTGCTTTTCATGGTGAAGATCCGAATAGTAATATGTTCTTGTGCAACTATGTAAACAATATCACTTCATCAAATACCGATTACAGGAATATCTGGACATGGAATTACGAGCTTATTCAGAGGGCGAACGTTCTGATTGAGGGTATTGAGAATGCTGATCCTGCTATATGGACCAGCGATGCCCAGAAGGAAGCCTATAAGGCTGAAGCGATGTTCTTCAGAGCTTTTGCATATAGAACTCTCGTTTCGTTTTATGGGGATGTCCCTCTGGTAACTGAAGTTATAAAAGGTGCAAAAACTGATTTTGT
>DCVC01000258.1 GCA_002328625.1 Bacteroidales bacterium UBA2198 | reverse complement strand
TGGTATCGCTCTTTGTGCAGGCAAACCCCGCATTTTGCTGTCCCTCTCTTGTCACAGAAGCTATGACAAACGAAATAAGAAACATAACAGGGGTCCCTGTTGTTACATTAACATACGATGGAACAAATGATTATAAGAATGATGTAATAATTCCTTATCTGTCAGAGAAAAGTTTCAGATAATTCTGTTAAAAACATCCATTTCTTAAAATGAGTTTAAAGAATGGATTTTTTGCACTGTTACGCAGACTTTTGTAACTTTATCAACCCAAATAATTATTATGCGAGCAGAGACCATGAATAATCAGCCAGTGAGCATCATTCCATTTGTTCTAATCCTGATGTTGATATTTATTGTTGTCATCCCATTTTTGCCGCTGCTTATCTCCCGCGACCGGGGCTGGTGGGAAGCCTGGTTCCGGGATTATGGTGAAAGCTGCTCTTATTAAATTAAACAACCACCCACCATATGTGTTGTATACCTGATTACAGAATATTGATCATAAACCTTTTAAATTCCATACAATGGTAACCAGAAACCTTATGAACCGCCGGAAGTTCGTCAGGACTGCCGGAATGGCTGCAGCACAGATCCTGCCTGATGGTCTTACGGAAACTGAAAGGGAGGTATGCCGAATCCGTACCGGTTGTGCTTGGGATTGCATAGTAATTGAGACAGGTCTCTGACCCGTCTCTGCGATGTTTTTCACCTGTCTATCCATTTTTTAAAATCCGCAACCTTGTCGCGGCTTACCACAAAGAGGTCGCTCTTGTCCATATTCTTTAAAGTCAGTTGCAGCCTGCTTGAGGAATAACTATACATAAGTGAGATTGAATCAATATTGACTATACATTCACGGTTAATCCTGAAAAACTTACGCGGATCGAGTATGTTCTGCAGTTGTTCAAGGGAATAATCAATGCCATAGTCCTTTCCATGAAAATCACTCAGGAAGACATTCCGCTCATTTATGTGAAAATGACCGATCTCTCCGGCCGGAACCGACTTGTACTTATCCCCGATCTTAATAAGAAACCTCGATTTATACATGCTTCTGAACTCCTGAATCAGCTTTTTGAAATCCCTTTTAAAAGGATCTTTGTCGGCATACAGCTTCCTGTATTTTGCCAGAGCTGATCTGAGCGATTCTTCATCAATCGGTTTCAGCAAATAGTCAACACTGTTCACCTTGAATGCCTTCAGAGTATATTCATCATAGGCAGTAGTAAAGATTATGGGAATATCAACATCTATTGTTTCGAAGATCTCAAAACAGAGACCATCGTCGAGCTGGATATCCATAAGGACAAGATCGGGCTGCGGCTTCTCCTGGAATCTGTTAATAGCTTCCTCAACAGTCTCAATTACACCCAGAATGGTTGTTGATTTGTCTATTTTCTTCAACAGCTTGACAATCTTATCGGCAGCCGGAATTTCATTTTCAATAATCAGGATATTCATTTCAGCAAAGGCATTTTTACGGTGAAGTAATTATTTGTTTCCTCAATGATCAGCGTTCTTCCGGATACAAGCCTGACACGCTCGGAAAGGTTCTTAAGTCCTACCTGTGTTGATTTCAGTTGCGAAGCCTTTTTTTGCAAATTATTCTTAACAACAATATCATTATTTTCGATATAAATAGAAATCCTCAATGGATTATCACGTGTAGCAATATTGTGCTTTATAGCATTCTCTATGAGAATCTGTAATGAAACAGGGAGTATTGTATAACTGTCCGTATCAACATTTTCAATATCGAGAACTATTTTTTCTTCGTCTCTTATCCTGTGAAGATTAAAATATCCGGAAATAAAGTCAAGTTCTGATTGAAGCGGGACCCGGTCCTTCTGCCCGTTTTCGAGTATATAACGGTAGAACAACGACAGGTTATTAATGAATTTCTCGGCTGATCCGGGATGTGTCTGAATAAGAGATGAAATGGTATTCAGACTGTTAAAAAGGAAATGCGGATTTATCTGGGTCTTAAGTGTCTCATTCTGAAAAATCAGGTTTTCCTCCCTTAGCTTTTGTTCTCTTTTCAGGGCGTCCTGCCATTGAATGATAATAAAAATGATTGCACCTATTGACAATCCGAAAAGTGTTGATTTTAACCAATTAACAAATTCATAATCCATAAAGTCCTTCAGGGCAGCTGAAACATTCCCCCCTGATATCCAGACAAGAGCAGTTTTGAAGACGATGATAATGATGAACGCTGCTATAAAGCATATAATTATAAAAAACACAAACCTTATAAGTACAATTCTGGTAAGTTCCTTTCCGGTCAGATTTGTATCCATTTCCTTAAATATCAATCTGGCAACAGAAATAAATACCTCAAGCTGAATTAATACGAGAAAAAAGAAAATCACCTGATCTTTTACGGAAATAGCGGTTCCTTTTTGAAGAGATAGAACAGTTAAACCCAACAACGTGATTAGGATGTAAAGTAAATGCGACAGAGGTTTTCGTTGATTCAGGAAACTGTAAATTGTCAGTCTTTTCATATCTTCAAAGTTACAAATTCTTCACTTAATTCTCTCAACCCATAATTCCCTGATGGTCTTGATCAGGAATTTGTCTTTCATCCCACTGATCTCTATTTCCTGTATTGTTCCGCCATACATTTCGGCATATTCGATCTGTTTGTCTTTCAGGGCTACCCATGTTGTTCCCCAGTATTGTTCTGTACCCCTGGTCTTAATCTGATCCATTGAAATTTCAATAATGTTATCAAGTGCCCTGTAATCAAGAACTGCACACAGCTTGCCATTATACTCCGAAATTCCTGTCCAGCATAATTCAATGGCAGCATGATTATAGGTACCAATGTCGGCCATGCTGAATTCACCGCTAATCTCACCGATGACAAATTTGCGGTTCAGCTTCAATGAGTCTGAGTATTTCCATGCGAACATCTCTATTGCCATCATGTCCCATATCAGGTTACGTGCAAATACATTTTCCGTACTTGCCGGAAAGTCCTTAAAAGTTTCTGCTTCCAGCATTTTTGGAGAAGGAACATATTTCATGTTTTCCATGTACTCCTGCTTTATACCGGGAGGGAACGGATCTGAAAAATTATTTGAGCCGGAAATAACAACATTATTCCATATTACAAAACCTTTTTCCAGACCCCTGGTGTAATCACCGGTAACTTTTTGTTTGCCCGTGAAGTTTCCGTAAAGATCCCTGTTGGTATATACTGCTGTCATCCGGTATTTCTGTATGATGCCATCATTTACCGGCTCTCCCTTAGACAGCCCTTTAAGATATTTGTTTATTACAGCCTTTTCGCTCTGACCGTAACAGACCGCAGAAGTATAAATTCCCGAAAACATCAGAACCCCTGCAAATGCCGAGATTAATTTCTTTCCCATTTTTTCATTTTTTTTACGGTTTGACAATAAATCCACACCAAAGAAATAACATGCCTCCAATGAAAAAAAATAAAACATGCAGAATGGCGGGATCGTGTTCCTGAACGGGAAAATTGAATGTCGGAACCGGAATTGTTAATGGTTGTAAAACGTGGTTCACGTATTCCTGCGTTTCCCATTTTTGCGTTTTACGTTTTTACGTTTTTACGTTTTTACGTTTTTACGTTTTACGTTTTACGTTTTTACGTTTTCCGTAGAGACAGGTCTGAGACCTGTCTCTACGGAATATATTTCGTTAATGCGTCGCGACGAAAATGATTTAAATGCCCTGATAAATTCGGAAATTCCATGTTTTGGTTTATTATCCGGATTATTCATGATTTTTATTATTCCATGAATATGATTTGGCATAACGATAAATTCATCCAGAATAATATTGGAATAATGGTTTGGCAAATCGTACCAACAATCAAAAACAATTTTTCCCATTTGCGATAATTTTATTTGGGATTGAACAATTTCACCAAACAACCATTTCCGGTTTTTCGTACAGATCGTTATAAAATAAATGCCATTACTGGTATAATCATACCCCTTCAGGCGTGTAGAATCAACACGGTATTTATTTCCAAATCGTTCCATTAAAAATTAAACAGCGAGATAATTACAATATACAAAAAAATTCTATAAAATCAAAATTCCGGTTTATATTTCGCATCTTTAGATGCAAAAAAACATATGGTAAAAGAAATTACATTACAGAATCTGAATCCCGAAGGATTCATAAATGAAAAGGTTGCAGAAATAAAGAATATTGTTGCTGGCGGAATGGCTATCAATGCCCTTTCGGGTGGTGTGGATTCTTCGGTGGTTACAATGCTTGGTCATAAGGCGCTGGGGCATAACCTCAGGACGCTTTTTATCCAGAACGGATTGATGCGCGAGGGTGAGTCTGAACAGGTTGTTGCCATGTTCCGGAAATATGACGTGAGTGTGGAGGTCATTGATGCCCGGAAAGAGTTTTTTAATGCGCTAAAAGGGAAAACAGACCCGGAGGAGAAAAGAGAAGCTATTACCCAGACTTTCTACAAAGAGGTGTTTGGAAAGATATTAAGGGAGAGC
>DCVC01000124.1 GCA_002328625.1 Bacteroidales bacterium UBA2198 | reverse complement strand
CGAACCTCTTTTAATAAAGATGAAATTGTTCAAAGGTTCGATAATCATTTTCTCATACAACATTTACTGTTAATTGTAAGTGTTGTCCTGCTCGTTATTTCAGGCATTTTTGAATTTGCAACCCGCTTTAATGCTGCTCCATGGGCAATATCGATAAACAGCGGAGCCGGAGGACTTGACTTCTGGCGTATTATTCACCGTCTTGGAGGAGCACTCCTTGTATTTGTAAGTCTCTATCATATTGTATATATAATAATCAATCCTGAAGGAAGACGTAATTTTGTTGCACTATTACCTCGCCGGCATGATTTTCAGCAACTTGGGCAGAATCTTAAATGGTTTCTTGGTTTTAGGATCGATCCCCCTAAATTCGGACGCTTTTCTTATTTTGAAAAATTTGATTACTGGGCGGTTTTCTGGGGAGTAATAATAATGGCCGGTACCGGAATTGCAATGTGGTTTCCCGATGTGACTCGCAAGCTTTTTGATTCTGAGGCATTCGTTTTTTTCAACTCATTTAAGGAAGCTCATGCTCATGAAGCAATTCTTGCAGTTACGGTTTTATTATTCTGGCATATGTACAATGTTCATTTAAGGCCGGGAATATTCCCGGGATCACGTGCGTGGATAGATGGAATGATTACAAGGGAAGAAATGAAAAATGATCATCCGGCTGAGTTTGAATCACTTTTAGAGAAAGAAGAAAACAGTCTGAAAAATGAGTAAGCTGATTTCATGTTATTTAGTGTACTATTATTAACTGATAAAAATGTACAGATATGATGAAAAATAAATCTATTGGTTTTATTGGTGGAGGAAGGGTCACAAGGATTCTTCTTCAGGGTTTCAGGAACAAGGATATCCGGTTCGGAAA
Source organism: Bacteroidales bacterium UBA2198 (assembly GCA_002328625.1). GTDB lineage: Bacteria > Bacteroidota > Bacteroidia > Bacteroidales > VadinHA17 > LD21. The sequence goes on along the minus strand of DCVC01000124.1, from coordinate 1,977 downwards.
AGTCATGGTGGCAGATACCAATCCCGAAGTTCTTGTAAATCTTAAGAAGCAGTTCCCGGAAATTGAATCATCTGACGCTTCAGGAGTCGCCGGACAGGATATTGTTTTTATTGCACTTCATCCCCCGGTGCTGATGGATACACTCGAGATGGTCAGGGGAAGCATAAAGGCCGATGCAACAGTTATTTCACTGGCTCCGAAGATAAACCTTGAAAAGCTCGCAATGAAGCTTCCGCAGGTAAATAATATTGCCAGGCTGATACCCAATGCCACTTCTTACATTAATGAAGGGTATAATCCGATAACATTTTCATTAGGATTTAATCCTTTAGAGAAGAGTGTTGTGTTAGATCTGCTGAGAAGCCTGGGTACCACCTTTGAGGTATCTGAGGAGAAGCTTGAGAGTTATGCAATAATATCAGCCATGCTTCCGACCTATTTCTGGTTCCAGTGGAAAGAGCTTGAAGAAATAGGATTGAAAACAGGCCTTTCAGAAGAAGAGAGCAAAAAATCTGTTCATGACACTATAATTGCTTCTTTGAATCTAATGTACAAATCCGGATTATCAGCCTCAGAAGTAATTGATCTGATCCCGGTCAGGCCAATCGGTGAGCACGAACAACAGATAGCCGAAATATACCGGACAAAGCTTATGGGATTGTTCGAAAAAATTAAGCCCTAGGCGTTTTTAAATGCTTTTTTGCCGGTAAACCTGGAAAATTTACCGAGATCATTTTCGATTCTCATGAGCTGGTTGAACTTTTCAATTCTTTCGCCGCACCAACCGCTTCCTTTCTTTGAGGATTATTTCTGCCTCGATTGTGGGGTTGCCTCTTGAATCGAGGATCTCCATAGCTGATACACTAATAATCTGTATAATTTTCAAATTTAAATGATTCTTATTCTTTCGGTTATTTTCATTAATTCATCAATATCTTTATCATAATCCCTGACCAGTCTCTTCGGGAACTCGCCAAAGCCTTTCATTTTTCTCGATTTTGCTTCGCTGAGAACCTCCCAGATCCTTGTTTTCTTGGCATCAGCAACTCTCTGGAGGCCGAGTACTGACTCGCTGGTTGAGTATTTCTTTGTTAATTTACAAATTATGTCAAGAGCCTCATCAACAATCTGAATATTCAGTGGTAAAAGGGCACTGTCAATATCATTCTTAATTTCAAGACAACAAGTTTTATAGTCTTTTCCAAACAGATCCCTTATTTCAATAAGTAACCCCTCTGCTATTATCAGCGAAGAGGTCAGTGATCTCCTGTGGTTTTCATCCAATATTACTTTTTCAGGTTCCATAAATTTATGATTATCCGGATTATTTTCTTTTTGAAGGCATGTCAGGAACCTGGTCATCAAGGACAGGTTCTGACAGGAGATGTTTCGGCAGAAAGAATTTATTGGCAATAAGAGTCGGAACAACAGCGCTGGCAATGACTGTTCCGACAATAAATGAGTATTGTTCCTGTGATACAATATTATTTGTAAGGCCATAAAGTGCTGATATTGTACCGAATGTCAATCCTGTCGACATCAGGAGGGTATAATACCATTTTTCATCATTATGTTTCTTGAATCTCCTTATTACGGGGTACAATCCGAAAATTTTAAAAGCAATTTTGGCAGCAAACAGAGCAAGGAAAATTAAAGGAGCTGCTATTAATGCCGGCAATGACATCAGAGCACCGGCACGCAGGAAATAAAGGGGAGTAAGGAAGCCGATTGTCATCGTTCTAAGCCTCCTGACAAAGAAATTATCCTTTTCAACCGTTTTTGCCAGGATCATCCCGATAACGTAGGCAGGCAGTACCGGTTCACTGCCCGACCATATAGCCAGAACAGCCATTGAGATCAGGACGAAAAGAATCCATTTGGTACGGATTGCTGCAGTTTTATAGCCGAATTTGTCCGTCAGGAAGTTGGTAAGGGGAGGTAATATGAAGATGAGAAGAATTGTCACGGCAACAAAGA
>DCVC01000363.1:9198-13194 GCA_002328625.1 Bacteroidales bacterium UBA2198 | reverse complement strand
ACCTGTTTTTAGAGGCAGGAGCCAGTTCAGGCATTAGAGCCATCGCCCTGAGATAATGACGGACATAATCACCGTAACCGTCTGTCAGCCAGATATCATCACGGATATAACGGTTCCGGCCGTCGGAGGCAACAGTGTAGGTAGCCCAGTTAAGAGTCCTGATTGCATTTTCTGTAAATGTTGTATCACCACTTAACACTTCATACATAAGTTCAACTGAAGCCTGCCGCGATGAATGACTGTTACCCGGCACCCTGTAAACAGTCTGCTCATTCATGACAGTCACATTAAACTTGTCGTATTCATGATTACCAAGTTCGCTGTATGTCCAGTCAATAATGCCTTTCACATCTTCTTTCCATGAAGGAAAAAGATCCCTGTGCTGCAGGATGAACATGGCAAAGCTGATGGCATTTGTCTGGGTATCGCTCCATCCGGGAATATCTTCGAAAAACGGTCCCCATTTATTTGTTTTAAGTGGATAAACCTTCATCCATTCCAGAAATACATTAAATCCGGTATCATATTCCTTCTTTTTCACAGGATCCAGTTTTGATAATTCCTCAAAAAGCATCATGGTGCCTGTCCAGTTGGAGGTATAAAGTGCCGGCCTTACTTTTTTTCCTGAACCCATATTGTCAAACAGGGAACCTGTTTCACCTGTCTTTGCATTTACCCTGAACGGCAACGGAGATCTGGTACTGTCACCATTAATGACATGAGAAAAAAGAGTCCATGCAATTCTGATCGCAGCATCAAGATATTTTTTTTCACCAGTCATTTTGAATAGATTGATCAGTTCATATCCAAAACTTCCCGCTTTATCGGGTTGAGTGATTCCTTTGCCATTGCGCATGTCCCCGTCATAAATACCGGAATGAATATCAGTATTATAAGGATATGGTATATAAGGCCATTTGTCACCCGGATCGGATAAGGAGCGTTCAAGATAAGTATCTGCCATATAACGCATATCTTCAACAATCTCAGGATATCCCGTATATGCATAAAGCAATCCCCATGATGAAAGCGCCATATTGATCTGGTCCCCTCCAAGTCCCCTCATATCATGCTCCGGCTTCCATACCTGGTGATTCATATAATATTTCAATCCGTTTGAATCAGTCTCCATCTTGTTCCAGAAATTCCATACAAGCATCAGAACAGTATCATACGAAGCTCCTTTGTCCGCCGAAAACCAGGGAAGGATTGATCCGCCTGATTTGCAAACCCTGACAGGATGATACTGGATAGTATCACTTACAAGGATAGTGTCATTGACCAGTTCCTGTAAATGCGGATTGTATTTGCAGGAACTTAGAACAGTAAGAATTGAAAATACTGATAGCAAGATTAAATAATTCATTGTAACTTTATCTACAGGTTAATTCTTAAATACATTTGTGTTAAATTATTAATAATCCCCCATATACACAAGTTTAAAATGAACCGCAGAAAATTCATTAACAGAACAGCTTTAACAGCTGCCGGTATTGGCATTACAGGACTGATACCCTCAGAGGCCGGGGCTGGTATTATTCCTCCATCCGATACCCTTAATGTCGGATTAATAGGTTGCAGGAACATGGGTTTCGGTATCCTTCAGCACCATCTTTCTAATCCCGGTGTAAATTGCGTGGCCCTCTGCGATATAGACGACAAAGTCCTGAATGACAGGGCTGCTGAGGTTTTGAAAGATTTCAGTCAGAAACCAAAGCTATATAAGGACTTCCGTAAGCTCCTTGAACAAAAAGATATTGATGCAGTTATTATCGGCACACCCGATCACTGGCATTGCCTTTTAACAGTTTATGCCCTGCAGGCCGGTAAGGATGTCTACTGCGAAAAACCGATGGCCAATACAATTGCCGAATGTAATATAATGGTTAATGCTTCAAAATATTACGGTAATCGTATCGTTCAGATCGGGCAGCAGCAACGAAGCGGTTTTATCTTTCAGAAGGCGATGGAGCTTATCAAGGCTGATTCTATAGGAAAATTGCGAAGAATCAATATTTGGGCAAATTTCGAATATGGTGTCGGCCAGTTAATTGTTCCTGATGAAACGGTTCCTGCAGGTGTTGACTTTGATATGTGGCTCGGACCTGCCCCGGAAAGGTCGTTCAACCGGACCAGGTTTCACGGATCATGGAGAATGTTCTGGGAATACGGCGGTGGCCTTATGTCTGACTGGGGCGTACATCTTCTGGACATCGGGCTCTGGGCTAAGGATATTATTAAGCCTCCTGAAAAAGTACTGGTTTATGGTGCAAATAGCTTTCATGAGCCAAGAAGCCGCGATACTTTCGACTCAATGTCGGTAATCTACCCCAAAGATGATTTTGTAATCAACTGGGACATGACTGCTGGAATATCGCGTGGACCCTATGAATCCTCATACGGTCTGGTATTCATCGGAGATAATGCCACAATGGTTGCCGACCGTTCAAAGCTGGTTGTTTACCCTGAATGGGATAACCAGGCTAAGAAATCAAAAACAGAGGAGTATAAGTTCACAGAAGGTAAAGAATCGCATGGGGAACATGTAAAGAACTTTATTGAATGCATCAGGAGCAGGCAAAAACCGGCATGTCCGCCTGAAATTGGAAGGGCCGCTGCGATGCATGTCCATATCCCCAACATTGCAGCCCGGACGGGCGAACCGATGCTGCTATGGGACGATAACAACAACAGGTTTACCAACAGTGAAGCGGCCAATAAGCTGATCACGCCGGTTTACAGGAAGCCATGGGCTTTGCCGGCGTTTTAGCGGCGGGCAGAGGGCAGGGAGCAGGGAGAGATGAGAGATGAGAGATGAGAGATGAGAGATGAGTCATTTGTCCTGCGGTCGTCATTCGCACTGCGTGCGTCATTCATTGCTAAACAACTCAATGACAATCGAATGACAATCGAATGACAATCGAATGACAAATCAAGACTCACGAATCACAAATCACAAATAATGTCTTCTGTCTTCGGAAAACTCTGCGAAAATCTGCGAGAAATAATAACTTCATAAACATAAAATAGAAGAATCAAATGATAACAAGACGAAAATTTATAACAGGATCTACCGCAGCAATTGTTTCGACTGCATTTGTAACTGATATCTTATCAATTCTACAGCAGAACAGGCTTAAAGAGCTTGGCTTTATTTCAGGAATTATCGGCAAGGAGCTCAAAGGCGACTGGAGAGCTGTTCTGAAACAGGTCGCATCATTCGGATACACCGAGATTGAAACAGGTAGTTTACTTGGCGAATCGGCTGAAAGCTACCTGGCTTTTCTTAATGAGATAGGGCTAAAACCGGTAGCCGGAGGTATTAATTTCACTGCTACCGACGAAGAACTTATGAAAAGTTTTGATCTGATCAGGAAACTTGAGATGAAAATTGCGGTGACTTACTGGCCATGGTTTACAGGAGGTCCCTTCAGTCTTGATGATTGCAGGAAAAGTGCGGCAAGACTGAACATCCTCGGGGAGAAATGCCATGAGAATGGTCTCATATTCTGCTGGCATAATCACGACAAGGAATTCATACATATGGAAGAAGGCCTTCCCTTCGATTACCTTATGGCCAACACCGACAGCAACCTTGTCAAATGCGAACTGGATATCTACTGGGTTGCAAAAGGCGGGGCCGAACCGCTGTCGGTTCTGAAAAAATACAGGGGACGATATGTAATCCTGCACGTTAAGGACATGGCACGTGGTGAGGCAAGAGATTTTGAATGTCCAGGCAGCGGTATTATCGATTTTGCTCCAATATTCAGGGAAGCCTATTCCCAGAGCATTGGACATTACATGGTTGAACGGGATAATGTCCCGGACGGAATTGCCTGCCTTAAATCGGCATCGGAATATCTTAAGAACCTTGAATTCTGATAAAGGCTGGTTGCAATAAACATTAGCCTTAATATATGATCTTATCCTTATTCTAAAGTCTTGAAAATGAATTTCACGGCCTGATTTCCGGGAAAAGAACATCTTTTATAT
>DCVC01000363.1:0-9087 GCA_002328625.1 Bacteroidales bacterium UBA2198 | reverse complement strand
TCTTATTACCTGAATCCATCAGCTGAAGTTCAACCATTCCGGTTATGGGTACAGGATAGTCATTCACCCCGACCAGATTGAAAACAAGCTTTTGCCCTTGTTCATAATACCCATTTGGGAAATACCTCTGATCAGGAAGATCTATGAAAACATTGGCAGGAGCAAACGCATGCCTGAACCAGTAAAATGAAGGACCGGGTTCAAGGTCACTGATATTGTTTATATACCAGTCGCCTGTAAAGCCATAGTTATTAGTGAGATGAGTGAAGGCGAGGACACCTGCAAATGAACGTTCAGCCCTCAGCCACTCTGTCTCGCACTGCAGCCAGTAAGCCTGAAGATTGCGCCTTTGATCTGGTGTTGCTTTTTCCCCGATAAGGAAATCATAAGCTTTTTTTGTAAGTTTTGCAGGTTGCCCGTCTCGCCAGAGCCAGTTCCACCCATACTCATTCACAAGTTGGGCTGCATTTGCGTTCAGAAATTTCCTGTGATCTGCCTCCCAGTCATCAATCTTCCCGAGCCTGTAAGGATATCTGCTTAAATACTCATCGGGGTCAGGTGAATTCATCAGGCTCCATCCTGCCCTGTATGGATGAGGTTCATCTATCGGATCCTCAGTACTCAGATCGGATGCCGTCATATAACCTGCATCCCAGATCCTGGTGGGATCAAGCTGCTGAAGCTCCGGTATTAGTACATTCCCGATAAATGAATTCCAGTTTTCATTAATTGCATCCCAGATAACTATACTTGGATGGCTTCCGTCGCTCCACACCCAATCACTATACTCCTCACGCAGTTGTTGATCCCATCCATGGTTCTGCCAGTACATCCATTCATTCTGAAACATCAGACCATATTCATCAGCTATATCGTACCAGAAATCCGGAACCAGTCCCACACATATCCTCATTGTATTCCATCCGATCTTTTTCGGGTCATCTATCAACAGTTTTTTTACCCATTCACGATTCCATGGAAGGGCCATACATTCAGGATCTTCAAAAAAGCGGTGCAGAGTAACATTTGTTCCTCGTAAAATATATTTTTCATTGTTCAGAAAAAAATACTTGCCTCTTCTTGCAAAATCCCTCATGCCAAATACAGATGAACTGACATCGGTTAGCTTTTCCCTGTCAAAAAGCTGAATTTCTGCTTCATAAAGAAAGGGATCCTCAGGCGACCATAACTTAAAATCCTCGAAAGGTATTGTTAAAGTAAGGCTGGTTTCGTTATCTCTAACAGAATTTGCATTTATCGCAGCCTCAGCTTTAATGATCCCTGATCTCTTCTCCCTTAATAGTATTTTTACCATTACACTGTCGAGCATGGGATCTCCATACATTACCTGCTGAGGATAGAAATTTCGCAGCATAATCCTGGCAGTTACGGTTTTGTCCTTTACAGAAGGCAGAATAAGTGATTTCATGATCTTCTGTTTTCCCGAGAATGAAAGGTACACATCATCCCATATCCCGGGAATGTAATTTGCTTTTTCCTTATCGGTTCCTCCGGCGGCCCACGGTGGTAACCATATCCTCTCTCCAACCCTGATCAGAATTTCGTTCTGCTTTCCAGGTTTCAAAGCACTGGTTATTCTTATCCTTATCGGAGTATAACACGATACAGATTGTCCCATATCATATCCGTTAACATAAACCTGTGTAACATACTGACTCTTCAGGATTGTGAGCATAACCTCTGATTCAGCCGAAATGGAAGGAATTTCAACTATACGCCGGTACCAGCTATACTTTGGTTCATATCTGATGACCCTGTAATCAGATGCTTCTTCGGTAAACGATCTTGTTGGCTTCATAAAAAGATCATCATATGAATCTATCCTTGGCTCTGCAAGATGGATCAAACCCGGAACCGGGCATCTCCTTTTAAATTTCTCAGGAGGGAAAGCATTTGCAGTCTGGTCAAAATCCCATAAACCGTTTAGCGATATTATCTCTCCCGGGGATTGAGCTTCTGCTAACTGAACCAGGACGAGAAGCAACAGAACAATGGTTGTTTTTTTCATAAAAATCAAATTACTTGTGTAAAAATACATATTTTTTATGCCAGAAATTTCTGACCGGATTTTATATCCATTTCTCCTCAAATACTCTATATTTGATATAATAAACTGCCAGTTCAATAATGAGAGCCGAATCTGATATCAACTTCCGCGAAGCCCATACCCGTAAAAACCACATTAAACTCCAGGCTGGTGACCTTTCAGTAATTTATGAAGAGGGAAACCTTCGTTATATCTCTGCGGGAAATAGTGAAATTATAAGAATGATCTATTCCGCAGTTCGTGACAGGAAATGGCTTAACATTGATCCGGAGATAAGTGAAGAAGTACATGAAATTAGTTCCGGATCCTTCAAAATAAGTTATAAATGCCACTACTCAACTGAAGAGATAGATTTTCTGGCACATTATACCATCAAAGGAAATCCGGATAACTCAATTGTCTTCAGCTTCGAAGGCGAAGCTCTGAAAACCTTTGAAAAAAACAGGATAGGTATATGTGTTCTGCACCCCGTTGAAGGATATGCAGGTTCCATGTGTCAGATCATCCACAGCAATGATGAAATTGAATCAGCTATATTCCCTGTTAATATCTCCCCTCATCAGCCGTTTACCGACATTAAATCGATGAAGTGGAACATTGATGAGTATAATTGTCAAATCGACTTTTTTGGTGAAATATTCGAAACCGAGGACCAGAGAAACTGGACCGATGCTTCCTATAAAACTTATTGTACTCCCCTTGGTCGTCCTTTTCCGGAAACAATGAGAAAAGGGGAGCATATCAGTCAAAGAGTTGAATTAAAAGTAGATGGAGATTCCCGGACGAAAAAAACGAATGATAAAATAATCAAAATCTCCGTCAGTGATAAAAGCCGTCTGAGAATCCCTCCAATCGGTGTCGGAAGATCAACACGACCCGGACCATTAACCCGAAATGAGGTTCAGATTCTCAGAAACCTGAAATTTGATCATTACCGTGTCGATCTTCATCTTTTTGAACCCGGCTGGCTCGAAAAGGCTGATATAGCAGCCATTGAAGCAAAAAAACTCGGATATAAACTGGAATTTGCCCTGTTTTTTGATGACAGAGCTACAGATATGGCTCTAAGGTTTATTGAATGGGCTTTAAAAACAGGCGCTTCAATAGATCTGATTTTAATATTCCACCGATCGGAAAGCACTACACCCGACTGTGTCGCCGATTCCCTGTCACGACGCTTCAAGGCAGCCTTACCAGGAATTAAAATAGCATCGGGGACCAATGCTAATTTTACCCAGATCAATCGGTACAGACCCTCCTCCATATTTAATGATCTGATCTGTTACTCAATTCATCCGCAGGAACATGCCTCCGACAATACTACCCTGGTTGAAAACCTCATGGCACAGCAATATACTGTTGAAAGTGCCAGAAATTTTGCCAATGGCAAAGGAATCCTGGTTTCCCCTGTAAATATTCAACGCAGGTTTAATGCCAATACCGAATATTACGAACAGCCTTTTAAAGGAGATAAAGTTCCTCCACAGGTGGACAGTCGCTTAATGTCGTTATTCGGAGCATGCTGGACTGTTGGAAGCCTTAAATATCTTTTTGAATCAGAAGTCAGTGGAGTTACTTATTATGAAACAGCCGGAGAACGTGGTATAATCCAGGGAGATCACCCGTCACGCTGGCCCGATCATTTTCCTTCGGTCAAAGGAATGTTGTTCCCGGTCTATTTCGTCTTCGATTTTATACTGAAAAGCAGTTCCTATAAAGTGGTCAGGAGCAGAAGTTATGATCCTTTAAAGGTTGACTGCCTGGTGCTGACAAATGGTAAAAATTCAAAATGCATCCTGGCAAACCATACATCCGGAATGCAATTTGTTGTCCTTCAAGGATTTACGGGTATATTCAATTTGACACAATTAAATGCAAAGAGTTATTCTGAGGCAATATTTGAAAAAAACTGGTTGAAAATGGCTGACAAGATAGAGGTTGATATAAAAAACACATTGTCACTTGAACCTTTTTCGGTCAGTTTTCTTGAAGAAGCCGTTTAAGTTTAAGATATTTGTATATAACCTAAACTAATCTGATATGATACTGGTTCAAAATTATGCACTTGCTGTATTTCTGTGTGTGATAGCAATGATCTGCTGGGGATCATGGCAGAACACGAGAAATCTTATCGGTCTTGAATGGCGTTTTGAGCTTTTCTACTGGGATTATACCCTTGGGATACTACTCTTTGCCCTCATTATGGCTTTTACTTTCGGAAGTTTCGGTAATGAGGGCCGCAGCTTCATTCCCGACCTGGCACAGGCCGATCCGAAATACCTGCTGTCATCGGCCCTGGGAGGCTTCATCTGGAATATAGGCACATTACTGCTTGTAGCCTCAATTTCGGTGGCAGGAATGTCGGTGGCTTTTCCGATCGGAGGAGGTATCGGATGGACCCTGGGCATTTTCATCAACTATTTAGGGAAACCCGAGGGTAATACTTATCTCCTGTTTGGAGGAACTGCAGTAATAATTGTAGCAATACTGCTAAGCATGCAATCATACCGTAAGCTTGCCAGTCACCAGAACAAACCATCATTCAAGGGTATCTTTCTGGCTTTCCTTGCTGGCATTTGTATCGCATTCTTTTACAGGTTCGTTGCCGCCTCGCTGGCTATTGACTTCACACCTGCCGAAGCGGGAAAGATCAGCTCATACACTGCTGTTGTCTTTTTCTCGTTTGGGGCCCTCCTGAGCACTGCCATAGTTAACCCGTTATTTATGGCAAAGCCTGTTGAAGGCAGGCCTGTTAAGATGTCAGAGTGGTTTCAGGGATCAACCAGAACTCATCTCCTTGGATTGCTTGGAGGAGCCATCTGGTGCCTTGGAAATTCCGTCAGTTTCATGTCGGTTGGTGCTGCCAGCCCGGCAATATCATACGGTCTTAGCAATGCCGCTCCCGTAGTGGCTGCTCTATGGGGAATCTTCCTTTGGAAGGAATTTAAGAATGCCCCGAAAGGCACAAACACCCTTCTTGGCCTGATGTTCCTGTTCTATCTTATCGGGCTGGTGCTTATTGTCTGGTCCAGACTGGCTTAAATAAATCCTTCGTGTCCCTTAGTGTAATCCTTTGAGGCCTTAGTGGTTAATAATATTCGCAAGTTAAAAACATACTGATTAATGAACAGAACTCTCATGCTGATTGCTTCTGTAGTATTCTGCAGCATTACAGCAACTGCCCAGGAAAATCCGTGGAAAGGGTCATCCGTTGACCTTTCTGGCGGAAAGCTTGTCATTTCTCAAAACAAGCGGTTCCTCATTTTTGAAAACGGTAGTCCCTTCTTTTACCTGGGCGATACCGGATGGGAGCTTTTTCACCGCCTTAACAAGGAAGAGTCAGAAAGATATCTCGAGAACCGGCGTGCCAAGGGTTTCACTGTAATACAGGCTGTTGCGCTCGCCGAGCTCGACGGTCTTAACACCCCGAATTCTAAGGGCAACAGGCCTCTAATTGATAACGATCCTCTTAAACCAAATGAAGCCTACTGGCAACATGTTGACTGGGTAATTAAGAAAGCTTCCGAAAAAAGCATATTTATAGGCCTTCTTCCTACATGGGGCGATAAAGTTGACAAGCGCTGGGGAGTCGGTCCGGTGATCTTCACCAAAGAGAACGCATATAGATATGGTCAATGGATAGGAAACCGCTATAAGGATTATCCGAATATTATATGGATAAACGGCGGCGACCGTGACGGAGGCGGTGATAATACTGCGATCTGGAACGCTTTAGGGGAAGGCATCAAATCGGTTGATAAAAACCACCTGATGACTTTCCATCCGTGGGGCGAAAGAAGCTCATCGGAGTGGTTCCATAACAGCAGCTGGCTCGATTTCAATATGTGCCAGACCGGTCATGGTCAGCGAAGCTATGCTATATTCAAGCGGCTGGTTGTTCGTGACTACAGTCTGACACCCGTCAAGCCCTGTTTCGATGGGGAACCCAGATACGAAGACCATCCCGTAGGCTGGAACCCTGAGGTTCTGGGATGGTTCAATGACGCTGATGTAAGACAGGCACTATACTGGAATCTCTTCAGTGGAGGGTTCGGACATACATACGGCTGTCACCCGATATGGCAGATGAAAACCCCCGAAAGGGAGGCTGTAGGATTGGCAAGAAATAACTGGTACGATGTGCTTGATCTTCCGGGTGCCTGGGACCTGATCCATGCCCGACGGCTTATCGAATCCAGACCCTTTTTATCAAGGGTGCCTGATCAATCACTCATAGCACCTGCTTATTTTCCTGAAACAGACTATGTTGTTGCCACAAGAGGCGACGGTTATGCATTTGTTTACTTCCCGACAGGCTGGTCCGCAGAAATTATACTCGACAAGATCGGCGCCAAATCAGTCACGGCTTACTGGTTCAACCCCAGGAATGGCGAGTCAAAGCTGATTGAAACATTCACGGGCCAGGGTACCAGAAGGTTCACACCACCTACCAATGACAGGGGCAACGACTGGATACTTGTTCTTGATGATACATCAAAAGGCTTTAAAGACCCCGGCTTATTCCCATAAAACATTGAAACACTGAAACACTGAAACTCTGAAATTTCGCCCTGTAACACATATCTGGACATGAAATTAGGAATCAGTTCATACACATACACCTGGGCTGTTGGAGTGCCGGGTTCAATGCCTGCAAAGCCATTAACTGCCTATGATCTGGTAGACAAGGCTGCTTCCAGGAGATTGGAGGTAATTCAGGTTGCAGATAATTTTCCCCTTGAATACTGGAATGAGAACCAGCTGCTGGATTTGCTCAGATATGGTGCCGGTAGAAATGTTACATTTGAGATGGCCGGAAGGGGAATGGAGCCCTCTCATACCTTGAAATGCCTCAATACCGCTGTTGCTATTAAATCGCCGATACTTAGAATGGTGATCGACAGTGCCGGCTTTGAACCGGACATAAATTCAATAATCAGTATCATCCGCGACTTAATACCAGAATTTGAATCACATAAGATCAAACTTGCAATAGAAAACCACGACCGCTTTAAAGCCCGCGAGTTTGCAAAGATAATCGAATCGGCAAACAGCGAATGGATTGGAATTTGTCTCGATTCAGTCAATTCGATGGGGGCAGGCGAGGGATTTGAGACTGTATCAGAGATACTCCTGCCGTATACCATAAACCTTCATATCAAAGACTTTACAATACAAAGAGTCTCACATAAAATGGGGATAATAATTGAGGGAACTCCTGCAGGCAAAGGTATCCTGAATATAAAAGAGCTTGTAACCAGGGTGATTGCTTCTGACCGTTGCCAGAGCATGATCCTTGAATTATGGACACCTCCACTGGCTGAAATTGAAGCAACCATAGCAAAGGAAGAGAAATGGGCTGAAGAAAGTATTCAATATCTCAAATCATTAATATTATGAATCCTGTAAGCTCAGGAATAAGTACAATTTTTTTCTTTATTATTTCTTAATTGATGTTTTTGTTTTCATAGCAATAAACTGATAATATTCAACTTAATACCCCGAATTAATTTTTTTATCCAGGTTTAACCAAGGCAATAAGACAAAAGCTATTCTATCGTCGACTGTTGTTGACTAATTGAAAAAATTATTCATAAGCCATAGCCAGTCGCTTGTTGAGTCCACCCATATCTCTTTAGGATTATGCCAGTTATCCGACGGCCAATACGGGAGATCGCGATTAAACTTGGTGTGAACTCCGCAAGGAACGGCACCAACAATATTGCCGCTTAAAGGGGTGTACAGGGCCTGGTATCGATATCCTTCTCCCCACATGATACTTTGATTAAAGGGATTTAATCCCAAAAACCAACCAAACTGCCTGTAAGACAAATTCAACAGGTCGCGGTCATTCAGATATCTGGCTATTGCTGCTAATCCTATTCCTTTTGATAATATAGCAGAACTATTACCTCTGTCAGTTGTCCAGACAGGAAAACTTCTAATATAATAACGTTCATTTAACCGGATCCCGTTTTTCACTTTTGCTTCCTCAATATAATCCCGTGCTTCATTCAGGTCACATATACCTGCCGGGAGCATAAAATACGGGTCAGTATAAGCTGATATATCTATGTAATAGGCAGCATACAGGCGAATTGCTGACTCCCATTTTTTTACATTTTCACTTTCAGGAAATGATTGTAATAGTCCGACCAAACCGGTTACTGCATATTTTTCATCATAACGGAGACTTCGCGGAAATGGAATATTTTCCCTCTTTGCATCCTGGAAGAAGAATCCCTTTAATGGAACATCCTCACTCAGATTGTCCTGTTGCTGACACCGGAGAATGTAATCTCCATAGGAGAAGGCAGCGCTTTTATATTTGTTATCTTTGGTTGCTTCATACAGCGTGAGCGAAGCATTCAATGCAATTCCTGCAATTTCCATATTCATATCCCGGATGCTCTCTGAGGCAAAGCTCCAGTCTTCTTCCGCACACCTGAGAGCGTAGTTCGCCAGTATGGGGTCTTTTTTCATTAATAATATTGCTGCCCTTGCTTGTGCCCTTGCCGCATGAAAATTAATGGTTACATAGTTGTATGTGGGTGCATGACTTTCGTCGGGTGTAACAGGCGAGCGATCATCATCAGTCCCGATGATATGGGGAATTTCCCAGAGAACCTTGTTCCATTTTTGATTCTCAAGTAATTGATAATTACGGCCATGGTGAGTATCATCAGGTAACACTAATGACATAACCAACGATACAGTCCGGAAACCGGGCAAATCCGGGTAAACCCAGAAAGTTATCCGGTTCCACTCTGTTGCCGGTGCCGAAAAAAAAATCCACCTTTTGAGTAAACTATCGCTACAAACTTATGAAACCGGGATCCAATTATCCATATCTTTCCAGGATGTAAGCAATACTTCATCTATTTGCCTGCTTATTTCTCCTCCGTATACAAGATAGGATTGCTCATCTTTTTTTCCAGTAAGGTTTTTCCAGTAATTCAGACCTGTTAAAAAGTCCTTAGTCAGGGTCTCTCCTGATTTGATCTCCAGGGCAACAGGTT
>DCVC01000067.1 GCA_002328625.1 Bacteroidales bacterium UBA2198 | reverse complement strand
TCACCTTTCCCTGCGGGGAGATATGATCAACCGCCAGATCGCCATAGACTGACATATTACCACTGCGGTTAAATGTCATACCTAACCTTGGTATTGTATCGTTGATCATTTCGAGCGACAAACCGGAGAGACTGATTCTGGTATTCGATTCCCCTATTCTGATGATAACCGGTATTGTGATGCCAAAAACCGGAGTCAGCCTGACCGAGATTGATGTTGTATCAATGACCGCTTCTTTCTCGCCTAATGGTGCGATCTTTGGGACCGATCTGAAATAAAAATGAGATCTGTACTCTCCGGCCACAAGTTCATTTGATCTTATAAGCTGAACCTTAACCACCTGGGCTTCGTTCGGAGCAAGAGTCACTGACCTTGGAAAAAACCTGATAAACCTGTCGGCAAACCTCTGATCGGGATCAGGTTCAGCAATTGTCTCAAAACCTCCATTCTCATTCATCCTGATCTGGATCAACGATATAGCATAAGTTGCGGTATCCTGTCCTGTGTTTGCAAGGTTGATATCAAGCGATCTTCTTGATCCTTCAAAAACGACTCTCCGGGGTGTTATTAACAGATCTCCCTGGGCAGATGCATCAGCATTAAAAAAAAACGAAAATCCTGACAGTAGTGCCAGGAAAATCAATAAAGATCCGGATTTTATTAAACCGGGAAGCTTACGTAAATACGTTGATATAGGTATTGACATCTGAATATTTTATTTTAAAATTCAACACCGTCAGTTAAAATCAAAAGTAACGGTATATGAACCTGTATAAATCCCCACCGGATTATCGTTCAGGGTGCCCACATTAAGTGTTGCACCAATATATACCTCCTGATAACCATTCTGAAGCATGCCTGTACCTATGCCTGGTGCAGGCACTGATGACCAGTTATTAACAACCATAGTCCTGGCACTGGTCATGTGAGTGAGTATGACAGGTGATGACGGAAGACTTACAGAATAAGCAGCATCAGCATCACCTGATACAAAGAAGCTTGCAGCATTATGTGTTCCGGGTCCCTTGAAGACACTTCCAATCACAGAGATGGTGCTCTGAGGGGTCAGAATGATCTGACCACCCTGCGGACCAGGTGAGAACCTGCCGAAATTCATCTGTGCTGTTTCGCTGGCAGAAAAGACAGGAATAATTTCGGCAAAGATCTGACCGGTCGCACTTACCTGAGAGGTTCCCTGGCTAAAAAGAGAATGTCCGGGTATTATTAAAAAACATATCAGGTTAAAAATTAATGCATTAAGCCTTTTCATCAAGTTTATCTTGAG
The DNA here is from genome assembly GCA_002328625.1 of Bacteroidales bacterium UBA2198. Classification (GTDB taxonomy): domain Bacteria; phylum Bacteroidota; class Bacteroidia; order Bacteroidales; family VadinHA17; genus LD21. Next base: position 1,877 of record DCVC01000067.1, on the reverse strand, counting down.
ATACTTTCTTTCAGGCTTCGCCCTAATTATAATTTACCGTTACCGTAAAAGGAGTAGCTGAAACATAAGTTCCTGCAGGCTGATTGGCATTGACATTCAGAGTTGCTCCTACCGTAAGAGCCTGAGATCCTCCTGCAGAAAGAGTTCCGGTTGGCGTCGGATTGCTTGTCCAGGTATCAACTGTCATTGTGTTTGCACCTGAAGTAATAGTTGTTGCAGCAGCCGGAAGGGTAATAGCATAGGTAAAGTTAGCCTGACCTGTAACATTAAAAGCTGCAGCTGTTACAGTTCCTGTAACTGCCGGCAAAGTGACGCCGCCAGTTGTTGACCGGCCACCTGCCGGAGTCAGAATAACGGTCCCGGCAGATGCACCCACAGCCACGTTGCCAAAGTTCATATCGGCCGTGTTGGCGATAGCAATCGGAGCAACAATAGTGGCAGTAGCAGTTGCAGTGGCAGATGCCTGACCAAATGTGGCTGCTGTATAACCGAACATCACGATCGCCAGTACAAGAAATTTTGTTAGTTGTTTCATAGTTGTCTGTTTTTAGAATTAGTGAATTTATTACTTAGCATGAGTTATTAATCGTGTATAACTTTCTAATGTTATCCAAACATTAAGTAATCAACAAATAATCATAATACTGTTGTTTAAACCTTTTATTAAGAGTCTTAAACAATCAGGATCAAAATTAATTACACCAACAGGTAAAACATAAATTATATCTTAAGATTAATTAACAATTGACGGGAAATGTTAACAAATTATTGTTCGGCAGATAAAAAAAATGGCACTCTGTATGCCATTTTATGAACTCACAATTCAAAATATAAAAATAACTCCCCCTGGTTTTATCAGAGATTAAAGGTATATGTATATTTTAGCATGACAGCACGGGAATTGTAGACAGGAAGATTTGGCATTTCGCGGGTAAGGCTCGTATTACGGCCTTCGTTGAGCACAAGATAAAGATCATTTCCCTCCCTGGGATTGTATCTGATCCTCAGATTGGTTATTATTTCATGTATATCGGTGTTATATTGAATGAAGGCATTGACCGAAAATTTAGTATCAAGCATATACAGTGCCCTGAGCCCTATAATATGATTTGTCATTGCAATATTCCTTGATTTAAAATTCACATGGTCAAAATTATACGTGCCTCCCAGCTCAAAATGACGGGAAATGTTCCAGGTTGGCTGCAGGCGTAAGGAAAAGCGTGTTCCATCATAAAACTGGCCCGTTTCTGTCAGAATCATCATGTATAAAGGTTTGGACATTGCCGTAACCATGTTTCCTCTGAAACTAAGGTATTCATATCTGCCGGGTTGCACATAAACATCATTCTCACGGAGAATCAGGCTATCCCTGAGATTGTCGATATTATATACAACAAACAAATCACACTGCCACTGGCTCTTGGTCTGAAAAGTCCAGCCTGAAAAGCTGGTAAATGCCATCAGGGATCCATCATCGACATATGCCCTGTGTATCAGTCTTAATTCAGGTGAATGCCTGTATATTTTTGAATTTTCCCCGGGAAGCCAGCCGTAACTGAAACCACCTCTTACACTTGAATAATCATTAATCATCTCAAAACCTATGCCTGGATTGAAATTAATGCCTGAATAGGAATATCCAAGATTATATCCGATTCCTTTTCTTGAACGTCTTTCCCATCCTGCCGAATATCTTAAAGGTTCTTTTAAAGAATTATTTGTTGTATTGTTTTCGAAGGTCTGGCTCCATCTGATGTCAAGATAATCATCTCCAAACAGACGTACTATGCCGTCTAATCCATATGCAAGATTATATGTTCCGTTTAATCCCAGACGGCTTGTGAATATTGTCCCTATATATGAGTTTTCGTTAATAA
>DCVC01000217.1 GCA_002328625.1 Bacteroidales bacterium UBA2198 | reverse complement strand
GGTGAGAAAGCTGAACATTTCCTCATTCATTTTAAAAATCCCATCATCAACCTGTTAAACAGATTCACCGGAAACAAATGAATAAACTATCTTGTATCAATGAATTTTAGTTTATTTTTTAACATTTAAGTCTGAAGGAATTTCTTTTCTTTGAAGAATGAATGAACTATTCTGGCAGAACCAATCTTAAATCAAACTTAAGAAATAAAAAATCATTTTGCTGAACAGTATAAGTTGTGGAAATTGTTGAAGAAAAATATGTGTTGTATTATAATTACAATAAGGTCAGCAATAAAATATTATAAACTTCCTAAATAACTTAACGCTTATGAAAGAAAAATCAGACCGACAGGTATTATATGATGAGAATCCACAGAGATTATCATTAAGGATCATGTTTGTGAGTTTAATATTTTTATTTGGATTCTCATCTGTTTATGGAGGGAATACTTATTATTCTGAGCCGGAAACTTTTCAGAATTCTGCTTTAACGGGAAGTCATCTGAATGATGACCGGAGAGTTGCTATTTCAGAGACAGAATTTCAGCAACTTCAGGTCTCCGGCACTGTTACCGATGTTGTTACCGGTGATCCGATGCCGGGGGTTAACATTCAGATAAAGGGCACAACGATAGGGACAATTACGGATGCAAACGGGAAATATTCAATTGGAATCGCCGACAGGAATGCTGTATTGGTATTTTCATTTATCGGATACAGGACCAGAGAAGTGAATATAGAAGGGAGACCTGTAATTGATTTGAGTCTTGAAGCTGAATTAACAGGGCTTGATGAAGTAATAGTGGTTGGATATGGTACGATGAGAAAAAGCGATCTTACAGGTTCTGTAGTAAGAGCGGATATTGAATCTTTCCGTGAATCCCCGAATGTTTCGGTCATGCAATCATTACAGGGATCAGTTGCCGGACTTAATGTCGGACAAATTAACAGGTCCGGTCAGGAGCCTAATGTACTTATCAGGGGATTAAGTTCTCTGTCAGGCGAAACAAGGCCGTTAATTGTAGTTGACAATGTGATCTTTCGAGGTAATTTAATTGATCTGAATCCAAATGATATAGAATCGATCGATATACTAAAGGATGCAAGTTCTGCAGCCATTTACGGATCACAGGCTACCAACGGAGTAATTCTTATTACAACAACAAAATCAGGAGGCTTGGATGGAAAACCACTTATTAAATATTCAGGATACTATTCATTTCAGAGTCCTGTAAAAGAACTTGGTTACCTTGATACAGAAGGATTTTATAAAAAGACTGATGAATCTGCAATTGAAACAAGCAGGACAGTTGAATCAGGTTATCTCGAGCCAAATCCCAACTGGCAGATCACCAATGTGTTTTCAACAAACGAGGAAATTGAGGCCTATAATGACGGAAGAACTACCAACTGGTATAATGAGCTGAAAAATGACAATATGTATACTCATAATCATAATCTGTCATTGTCCAACAGAACAAAATATAATAATTATCTGGTGTCAATTGGCCATACGGGACAAAAAGGTTTTATGCTCAATGAAAAATATTCGAGGGTCAATGCCAGAATAAATCTCGACAATAACATTACTGAATGGCTTAAGATAGGCATACAGTCTTTTTTAACTGCAAGCGATTATTCAGGACAGGATGCAACTCCCAACGACAGGTATTCATCACCCTATGCGGCTGCATATGACAGGAATGGAGAACTGATACAGATTGTTGCCGGGAATGTGATAAATCCTTTCATTAAAAATATGGCGGATGACCTGGATAAAAGGTTAAATATGTTTGGCAACATCTTTGCTGATATCAGTTTCCCTTTTGTAAAGGGATTGACCTACAGGTTTAATTTTGCCAATAACTACAGAACAACGAGCCAGTATTACTTCCGGCCATACGGCAGCAGTTTCCAAGGCCAGGGATCAAAGTCCGAATCTATCGGTTATGACTGGTCATCAGATAATATCCTGACATTTAAACGTGAATTTAATAAGATTCACAATCTTAATATAACTCTGGTCTATGGTCTGGAAAAAAGAAACCAGACCTCTGTTCAGGCAGTCTCATCAGTATTCTCTTCTTTTGAGCTGGGTTATAATATGCTTGAAGCAGGAAGTAGTGAACTGCAACAAACATATTCCGGGGCATGGGAAGAAGCGAGCCTTTATAACATGGGAAGAGTCTTTTACGGGTATAAAAACAAGTATTTATTTACCGGGACGATAAGGAGAGATGGTTTTTCGGGATTTGGTGCAGAAAACAAATTCGGCTTATTCCCCTCTATGTCGGTGGCATGGGTAATTACAGAGGAGTCTTTTTTACAAGGGTTATCATGGCTTGAGAATTTAAAAATGCGGGTATCCTATGGTTCTGTGGGCAACAGGACCATTGGACGTTATCAGACACTGGCAAAGGTATCCGGAGGATTCAATTTTGTTACATCAACCGGGACCTCAGTTTATACCCAAAGTATTAACAGCCTTGCAAGCCCTAACCTGAAATGGGAAACAACAACAGGACTTAACTTTGGTGTTGATTTTGGTATTTTAAAATTTCTTTCAGGAGCAATTGACTATTATAACAATAATACAACAGACCTTCTATATAATGTGGATATTCCGGCTATAAGCCGGTTCCAGAAATTTCCCGACAATCTCGGAAAACTACATAATCATGGTCTGGAAATAAATCTTACATCAATAAATCTGAGAAAATCAAATCTGGAATGGACAACCAGTTTTGTTTTCTCCAGGAACCGCAATGAGCTTAAAGAATTGCTGGGATTCGATCTTGATGGTGACGGTAAAGAGGATGATTTGATTTCTGAAGGTTTGTTTATCGGAGAAGCTCTTGATGCTATCTATGATTACAAAATTGACGGTAAATGGCAGGTGGGAGAAACAATTCCTCCCGGTTTTGACCTGGGAGGTTATAAAACGGTTGATTTAAGCGGAGACGGGACCATAGGGCCGAATGATAAAACCATTCTCGGGTACAGAAATCCTGCATATCGTTTCAGTATCAATAATTCAATAATTTATAAAAACTGGGCCTTGAAATTTTTTATTAATTCAATACAGGGAGGTAAGAATTTTTATATGGCAGAAGATACTTACAGGAGTTTCAGTGTGATAAACTCCGAAATGAATTACCGCTTTAACTTCCCCGAAGGGATTGATTACTGGACACCGGAAAACCCGAATGCAAGATACCACAGGCCAAACATAAGTGTGGCTGAGGGCCTTGAAGGAAGGCTTTATGCTCAGCGAAACTTTACACGACTTCAGGATATTTCAATATCCTATGATTTCCCAGTAAATCTATTAAGAAACATACATCTTCAGGACCTGAGACTTTATTTCAGCGGGAAAAACCTCGTGACTTTTACAAAATGGAACGGATGGGATCCTGAAACCGGGGAATCAATCAGCAGAGGCGGATTGCCTGTTATAAAGAGTTTTACCTTTGGATTGGATGTTGAATTTTAAATATCTCAAATTATGAAAAAAATTGTGGCTCTTAAGGATATTCAGATAAGATTCTTATATATAAGTGTTTTATTATCAATATTGATCGCTTTATCCTCATGCGATGAAAAAAAGTTCCTGACGGAAGTTCCGTTGGACTTTTATGCGCCTGAGAATTCTTATGTCACTTACGAAAATTTTGAAGCAGCAGTGGCAAACCTTCATACAATAGTAAGGGATGATTTCTATGCAAGCAGTGGAGATTATGACATTCCACATCTGGCATTTAGTTGTACGGAGATACTATATTTACACAGGAGCCTTGGTCCAAACTGGAATCTGGCATCGATGTTATTACCTACCAGTACGGATGTAGTTCTTGAAGCAGTCTGGCAGCCGGCATACAGAATAATATATGATGCAAATGTGATTATTGAGCGTACTGATTCTGAATTCAGCCAGTTAACGGAAAATCAAAAAAATCTGATCAAAGCCGAAACTTCTTTTTTCAGGGCTCTTGCCTATAAGTGGCTGGCAAACTTATACGGAGGTGTTCCATTAGTTCTGGAAGAAGTTAAAACACCTAAAAGGGATTTTGTCAGGGCATCCCGAAACGAGGTCTATGAACAATGTGCTTCTGACCTGGAGTTTGCAATTGGTTATTTGCCAGATATCGATAAAGTTGACGTTACAAGAATAAACAAGCTTACAGCATATCATCTTTTATCTGAGATATATATTTCCCTGGGCAGGTATCAGGATGCAGTTGCTGCAGCGACTGTGGTAATTGATGATCCAAAGACGAACCTGATGACGGCACGGTTTGGTAAAAGAGTTAATGATCTCCTTTTCGGCGGCGATGTTTATTGGGATTTATTTCAGAAGGGTAATCAGGACAGGTCGGTCGGGAATGTAGAATCTTTATGGGTTATACCTTTTGCTTTTATGACTCCTGGTGGTGGAGCCGGTGGCCCGGGAGTGCGTTTTATACCACGATTATGGCAACATAAAGTAGCTCAGCTGAATGGTAAGTGGGAACTCCTGGTGCCTCTGCCAAATGACTATTATTATGGCCGGGGAGGAGGAATGGCAACACCATCATGGTATTTAAAACAGGTCGTGTGGGAGAAAAGCGGTTATGATCAGGATATGCGGAATTCCCAGTATAATATTGTAAGGGATTTTAGGGTAAATAATCCTAAATCTGATCATAACGGAAAATGGGTGATTGCCGATAATCTAAAAATGTCTCTTTCCGGATATCTTGATACTATAGCCAATTTCTATCCGGTATTTGCCAAACTATCACATCCCGGGCAATTTCCAAAAGAGCTATACCATGAAAATCAGACAGTTCCAGGCTCTTTGACCAGCGAAGCAACAAGGGAGTGGAAAAACAAATATGCCTATCGCCTGGCTGAAACTTTTCTGTTACGTGCTGAAGCCTATCTGGGACTCAATGATAAGGTTAAAGCTGCTGCAGATATCAATTTAATCCGGAAAAGGGCAAATGCCCCTGAGGTTGATCCTTCGCTTGTCGACATTGATTATATTCTGGATGAAAGAATCAGAGAACTCCATTTTGAGGAATTATATTTATTTACCACAGCAAGATTAGGTAAGACGGTGGAAAGAGCGAAAAAGTATAATGCATACACCGGTGGTCCTTCTACATATCAGAGCTATCATAATCTATGGCCAATACCATATGCAGAGATTGAAAAGAATAT
>DCVC01000088.1 GCA_002328625.1 Bacteroidales bacterium UBA2198 | reverse complement strand
GCGGTTCCCCTTCCTTCGTAGTCATCAAAAAAGTTGGCAGGAGGGTCGAAAGTAACATCATCATACAGGTTAACATATTTTGGAGCGGGCAGCCAGTTCCGGTGGGGCGCTTTCTGATGATAAAGCAGGCAGAAGGGCTTGTCAGGGTTGCGCATGTTCTTTAACCAGTCCAGTGTCTTCTCTGTAATGATCTCGGTGCAGTATCCTTCAATCCGTACCCGTTCGCCGTTGATAAGGAAATCGGGATTGTAATATTGTCCCTGCCCTGGCAGAACCATAGAGTAATCGAATCCCTGAGGCAGCCCGTCAAGGTGTATCTTCCCGATCATGGCAGTCTGATAGCCATTTGCCTGAAGCATTTTCGGAAAGCTGGCCTGATCCCAGTTAAACGGCTGGATATTATCAACCTTCCCGTTGATAAAGCTGTGTTTTCCGGTAAGCATTACGGCCCTGCTGGGAGCGCTGATAGAATTGGTGACACATGCTCTGGTGAAGATCGCCCCTTCCTTTGCCAGGCGATCTATATTGGGGGTCTCATTCAGGCCGTGCCCGTAAGCACTAATAGCCTGATAGGCATGGTCGTCGCTCATGATGTAAATAATGTTTGGCCTCTGGACATCCTTTTTTTGCAGGGAGTTGCAGCTGACCATGGTTGTCCCGGCTGTTAGAAGTGCTAACGATTTGAAGATGTTTTTATTCATATCCTGATGATTTATAATTAATTATATTAATCCTCATTCCATTTTAGAATAATGAGTAAGAGTTAATGCACAAATCCACAGTAATATACAACTTACTCATTAATCTTCTTAATGTAATCGTTGATCAACTCTTCAAGTTCCAATGTATCAGCAGGCGATAAAATACCTATACTGAATGAAATCCTGCGGCTCTCTCCGGGTTTTAGTTGTTTTTCAGGAGTACTTCTTAGTTTATTGATGCCTGTAAAGGATCCAGCCCAGGTAATTATCAACCGCTTCTTCAACAGCATCAGCTATCAATCCCCGGCACATTGCCACATGATGTTCAAATCCGTTTTTACAGATGAATTTGAGAAGTTTCTGAAGATTGTCCACTCTGGTAACCGCTATTCCTCCATCCATTCCGTAAAAATCTGAAGTAAATTCACCTTCCCCGAGGTAAGCTTTGACGGAACCCATCACATCATCTGTTGAGACCCGGAAGAAAGAGAGAGGGCCCGGAGCAACCTTCCCTTTGATTGCTCCAAATGTGTCTTCATGCCCTAATACTGTTCCGAGGATATCAAGCGTTGATATTTCTATCTCGTTTTGCATGAAACTCTTTGGATAGTTGCTGCAATGTGTACAGACACATTTATTGCGATCCTGGCCGAAATTGTTATTCCAGTCTAGCAAGGCGGGAGGTTTTCCTGAAGCAAGCATCAGAGAATACATTGATACTACACCGGTAATATCAACCTCACAACCGGCAGGCATAAGCTTTTCTCCCAACATACTCATGGTAAGGCAGGAAGCACAGCCGTAATTCTTTTGTACCGACTCCCAGCATTGTATTGCTGCTGCATCTATTTCATTTTCACCTATCCAGTTCTCAACGGCCAATCCGAATTTCGCCTGTAAAGCAATTTTTTCTTCTTTTATTGTTGAAGGAATATTACCGTACGCTTTGATTTCATCTATTCTACTTCTAAGTTCCTCCGACTGGGAGTCAATTTTATGTGCAGCTCCGAATATTTCTGAAAGATCTACAGGCACTACAGTTATTCCTGAAGCCTGTAAAAGTTTCTCGCTTGCCCTCATTGTCTGAAAGGCTCCGGGTCTTGCGCCAATGGCTCCGATACGGGCTTTTGACAAACCATTGACGATACGGCAGATCCTGGCAAAATAGTCCAGGTCTTTTTCAAAAATATCACTGTCAAGCGGATAAGTATGATAAGTTGTATCGGTAAAGGGAATACCATACTGTACCAGGTTATTACAAACCGATATTTTACCGCAAAATGCATCGCGCCTGCTATAAACATCAACTTTTTCATTATCATCGTCACAAGCCTGTATAAGAACCGGTACGTTCAGCTTTGACATATTAATGGCGTTTACCACACCCAGCTCGTCTCCAAAATTTGGAAGAACAACAATAATCCCATCAATTTCAGAACGGTGATCGCTGAATAATCTGGCACACTTCCGGGCGTCTTTCACAGTCTCAATATTGCCTGTGGGTGTTTCGGAGGCTGGCAGAATGACATAGCCATATCCCATTTTTTCCATTTTCCCAAGCAGTGTCTCACGGGCTTCAGCGGCAAGCCTGGAACTGAATATATTCCTGGTGCCAACAATAAGCCCAAATGTTAGTTTTTCTTTATAACCCATTTTTGTTTGTGTTAAATTGTTAATATTTAGTTTTTATGTTTTTCACTCTGTAATTAATAAAGCTCTTTTTACGGCATTCTTCCAGCCATTATATTTAAGGTCAATTTCATCCGGGGCCAGTTTACCTGTAATGTAGTCATTTACCGTTCTCAGGTCCTCTATCTGCTTTAGATCTTTAAAAATGCCAATTGCCAGTCCGCAGGTAAAAGCTGCACCAAGAGCCGAAGCTTCTTCAATATCGCTGCGGTTAATGGAAGCATTTAATACATCAGCCTGAAACTGCATAAGGAAGTTGTTTCTGACAGGCCCGCCATCAACTCTCAATTCTTTAAGTGAAATCCCGGCTTGTTGTGTCATCAGGTCAACCAGGTCTTTGACCTGAAAGGCTATAGCCTCAAGCGCAGCCCTTACCACATGAGCTTTTGAAGTTCCTCTCGACATTCCACAAATCAGGGCTCTTGCTCCATTATCCCAGTAAGGAGCACCAAGTCCGGTAAATGCAGGGACAAAATAAACCCCGTCCGTATCGGTAACCGAACTTGCAATCTCTTCTGTTTCAGCTGCATTTTTAATAAGCTTCAGATCATCCTGCAGCCATTTGATAGTAGCGCCGGTGCAGTGTATATTTCCTTCAAACACATAAGAAACACCGCTATTAAGGGCATAACCAATTGAAGTGACCAGCCCTTCAGGACTTCTGACAGGTTTGCTGCCAATATTCATCATTATTGAAGAACCTGTACCGTAAGTTGCTTTACCCATGCCGGCATCAAAACAGTTCTGACCGAAAAGTGCTGCATGCGAATCACCCAGTATTCCTGCTATCGGTAAGGGTCTATTAAAGATTCCTCCCGCATCAGTATACCCAAAAATCTCATCTGAGAATTTTATCTCAGGGGCCATCCGGACAGGTATGTCCAATTCCTTATGTATATCGACATCCCAGCACATCTTATTTATGTTATATAACATAGTTCGGCAGGCGTTTGAATGATCGGTTGCATGTATTTTGCCACCTGTAAGGTTCCATATCAGCCAGGAGTCGATAGTACCATAAAGGAGCCTGCCATTATTTGCTTTTTGCCTTGCCCCTTCAATATTGTCGAGCACCCAAGCTATTCCCGTGGCTGAGAAATACGGATCGATGATTAATCCGGTTTTTTCACAAATACTATTTTCCAGTCCTTTCTCTTTAAGTTCCATACATTTTGAAACACCGCGGTTGCATTGCCATACAATAGCATTATATACAGGTTTCCCGGTATACTTATCCCACACAACAACAGTTTCCCGCTGATTCGTGATTGCTATCCCCAGGATTTGGTCATGATCCACTTCTGATATTTCGACTACCCTTTTAATTACCTTCAGGGTATTTGTAAATATTTCTTCAGGATCGTGCTCAACCCATCCTGGCTGTGGATAATATTGTTTGTGATCCAGGTTTTCCCGGTGCACAACCCTTCCGGTTTCACTGAACAATACAGCTTTGGTAGCTGATGTACTCTGGTCAATCGATAAAAAACAGCTCATTGTTCAAATATTATTTAACAGATCATAAATCAGATTCAGCTTTTTTCCTCACCATTTGTCCTGCGATGTTTGCAATATTCTCTCCAGTGATTCCATAATACTCAAAAATCTCACGGGAATTTCCTGTCACAGCATTTTCGTCGGGTATCCCAATTATATGGACAGGAACATTTTTGTACTGCACCACAACTTCTGCCACGGCACTGCCAAGTCCACCAAAAACACTATGCTCTTCAACTGTTAAGATCGGGCCGGTCTCATCGATGGCCTTACGGATTGTCTCGTGATCGAGGGGCTTAAGAGTATGCATATCGATCACCCTTGCATTTATACCTCTCTCATGAAGAGTTTTACCTGCCTGCAGACAATGATAAACAGTCTCACCTGTTCCGATAATTGTGATATCGTTCCCCTTGATTAATGTTATGGCATTTCCTATATTGAAATTGTCTATCCCATTATCATAAACATCAGGCACAGCGTTTCTGCCCATTCTGACATACACCGGATAAGGATGATCGACCAGTTTACGCGTAAGCTGCCGAGTTTCTGAATTATCACAGGGCAAAACAACATTTATCCCAGGAATTGCGCGCATTACAGCAATATCGTGCAGACTGTGATGTGTGCTTCCAAGTGCACCATAACTTACTCCACCACTTACCCCGATAATCTTGACAGGGTATTGAGAATATGCAACATCAACTTTTATCTGTTCCAGGCTTCTGGCAGAATAGAAACAAGCTGGTCCGCAGACAAATACTTTCTTGCCGCAGCTTGCCAGTCCGGCAGAAATCCCGATTGCATTCTGTTCAGCAATTCCTACCTCAATAAACTGGCCCGGCAATTCATCAGCAAATTGATTAAGAGTTACCGAACCGCGTGCATCAGTTGTAACTACAACAATATTCTTATCCTCCCTGGCCAGTTCCAGCAAAACATCAGTAAATTCTTTCCTGCAGGGTTTATTATTCATTTATCATAAACTTATTCAGATAATATCTAAATCATTTTGTTAATGCGATCTTGTATCTCATCAATAGCCCTGTGAAACTGATCTCTATCAGGTACTCCATGATGCCATTCCGGTTTGTCCTCGAGGAATGAGATCCCTTTCCCTTTAACAGTATTTGCAATTATCAGATGAGGCTTGTTTTTAAGTACCGGGATTTTTTTAAATGTGCCTGTCAGATCATGCATATCGTGTCCATCTGTTTCAAGTACCTCCCAGCCGAAGCTTTCCCATCGTGTTTTAATGGGTTCGAGGGTCATAATTCTTTCTGTCTTTCCGCTTATCTGCAATTTGTTACGATCGATAATCGCCACAAGGTTATCGAGTTGAAAATGACTCCCTGCCATGGCTGCTTCGTAAACGGAACCTTCTCCCTGTTCCCCGTCGCCCATCAGGACATATACCCTGAAACCTTTCTGATCCATCCTGGATGCAATAGCCATCCCGACACCTACTGAAAGACCATGGCCAAGAGAACCGCTGTTGAGCTCAATCCCGGGAATTTTTCTTGTCGGATGACCGGTCAATAATGAATTGAATTGCCCGTAAGTTTGAAGAATTGCGTCCTTAATAAAGCCTGCTTCAGCTAAAACACAATATAAGCTTTCAACACTATGACCCTTGCTAAGTATAAAACGATCGCGTTCAGGCATATCCGGATTTCCCGGATCAATATTTAAAATATTAAAATATAAAACCGTAAGTATATCAACTATTGAAAGTGAACCGCCGGTATGACCTCCTTTAGCGTGGTAGATAATCTCAATAACTCGTTTGCGAATTTTTTCAGCTTTGATCTGCAGAGAAGAAAAATCATTGTGTTCTACATTATTCATAAACAAGATTTTTGAGTTTTTGTCCGGGAACACCGGCAAATCATTGTCGATATGAAGAAGACAATTGCAAGAGAGTAGTTATTTACCAATATCATAGTAATTTTTCTTAAAGGTATTTACATATTTAATGTTCATTTTCAATTTATTGCAAATTTCAACAGGGTGAAAGGCAAAGTAGTTTTGTATTTGAAAATTCCCGGTTCTGCAGAAACCTGTTCAATAATCTTCATATTCCAGGTATCGATTACATCAATTTTGTATTTAACATTCGCCGCCAGGTTAATTTCAATATCCTGATCAGCATCTGCAGTATATGCCATATAGTATTCCCCCTGCTTTGAAAATATATAAATATTTGCGTTCAGATTCTTCGGATCGCCATTATCGATAACTTCAGGTGTCATTTCTTTGACTGGTGACTGCTCCATAACTGCCCTGAAGAACCTTATCCTTTCAGGGCTCTCTCCCGGCAGTGTCCCTCCTTTTCCCCACCAGCGCACTTCCGTGGAATCATCCGCATTGTTCCTGTTGGTATCGCCATGAGTTCCATAACCTCCGCTCAGCCCGGACATCCAGAAATAACTGGTCATCTCCTGAGCGGTAAGGTTGCCCCATCCACTCGGGACATCACCCTCATAGCGCATCTCATCGAAAAGCAGGGGCTTTTTATACTGCTCCCGCCATTTTATCGCATTATAAAACTGTGATGTCTGGGCACTTACATGGGTGATCCACGGACGTGAATGATCGTAAAAATGATCTTCCGAATTATACCAGTTATGGATCCCGCGCAACCGCTGATGAGGATCCTCCCTTTGGAGAAGCGTTCCAATCCCTTCCCAGTCTATCGCGACTTTAAGTCTTGGAATATCCCACTCATTGGCCAGCGACCACCACACATTCCGGTAAGCCGATATCCGGGCAATCATGTAACGTACATATCTTTCATTCATCTCATTTCCCATTTCAAAATAACCCCATACATCATATTCATGAAACAATATCACGTCGGCTTCAATTCCCAGTTCAAGAAGCTGCTTAACTCTCCTGTCGAAGTTTTGAAAAAATTCGTAGTTGGGTTGTGATAAATCATTCTTTCCATCTTCTCTTTTATATGGATAAACCCATGGTTCAGTTTCGTTCCCGTATCTGTACCATTTCGGGAATACACACATCCTTATTTTGTTGAAAGGAGCCTGAGAGAGGGTTTCAATGGTTTTCTCCTGAATGCTCTGTTTTACGCTTGTCCATTGATACGCGGTCGTCCCGACTGAATAGAAAGGGGTTCTGTCGGCATATTCGAGGTAATAAGTATTCACACCTCTTACAGGACCATGATTATTTCCGGAAGGTTTTATGCACCTGAACTTCCCTTTTTTATCATCAAGTCCAGGAACATTGCTTTTAGTCCGGTAATTCCAGTTACCCTGAGCGGGTGGAGAAAACCTTATCCGGTAGATCCCGTTCCCGTCATAAAAACCGGGAACGGTAATGGTTTCGCCACTACCGGTGAAAACCGCTGACAATTCAACGTCGATGTATGGATTTCCCTCAGATTGTCCGTTCAGTGTGATCTCAAAGAGATCCCATTGTTCAATCGACTCAGTTTGCTGATTACTGCAGGAGATTGATACAGTAATGATTACCAGGGTAAAAACTATTCTTTTCATTTCTTACAGGTTGGTTAGCAACCATAAAAATATTAATTATTTTAATCTTTTACCGGAATCTTAAAAATATGACTTCAAAAGAGCGTTTTGATTTAAGCATCAACCACAGGCAACCTGACCGGATGGTGGTTGATTTTGGATCCACAGCTGTGACCGGGATGCATGTTAAGGAAGTTGAAAACATAAGAAGGTATTACGGGTTGGTAGATTTACCGGTACGGGTGATCGATCCGCTTCAGATGCTCGGGGAGGTGGATGATGAACTGATTGAAATACTTGGCGCTGATGTAGTCGCTGCAAGGGGTATTAACAGTTCTTTTGGTTTTTTTAACCATGGTCCTTTCAAGGAATACAGAACGCCCTGGGGGCAGGTGGTTCTGGTACCGGAGGGATTCAATACTACGGTTGACGAATAGGGTGATATTCTGATCTATCCTGAAGGCGATACTTCAGCCGGAGCATCCGGACGAATGCCCCGCAGCAGCTATTATTTCGATGCTATCATCCGTCAGCAGCCTGTTGATGAGAGCAGACTTGATCCGGCTGACAATCTCGAAGAGTATGGACTGATATCAGACAGCGATCCGGAATACTGGTAAACGGCCACGATGATAGCGCGAGCCACGGGGAAAGCTGTGGTGGCAAGCCCCGGAGGCACAGCACTTGGCGACATTGCCCATATACCCGGTGCCAGGCTGAAGAATCCGAAAGGTATCCGGGATATTGCCGAATGGTATATGAGCATCATCATGAGACCTGATTACATAAGGACTATCTTTGACCGGCAATCAGAAATAGCTGTTGAGAACCTGAACCGTCTTAGCAGGGTGACAGGTGACAGGGTGGATGTAATCTATATCTGTGGAACTGATTTTGGGACACAGGATTCCACCTTTTGCGCTCCGGAACAATTCGACGATCTGTGGCTGCCTTATTACAAAAGGAACAATGACTGGATCCATTCCAATACCGGTTGGAAAACCTTTAAACACTCATGCGGCGCTGTCGAACCTTTTATGTCTCGTTTCATCTCTGCAGGCTTCGATATTATAAATCCGGTGCAGGTGAATGCCAGGGAAATGGATCCTGCACGTCTGAAAAAGAAATACGGGAGAGATATCGTTTTCTGGGGAGGCGGCATTGACACACAAAAAACCTTGCCTTATTCAACACCTGAAGAGGTACGGGAGGAAGTCCTTCGTTTGTGTGATATATTTGCCAGGGATGGAGGATTCGTGTTCAATACAGTTCATAACATACAGGCTAGCGTTCCTGTAGAACACATCGTGGCAATGATTGAAGCGGTAAGAGAGTTTAATGGAAGTTAACGGTTTAATATTTAACTGATTGCAAATATCAAATGTACTCACCCCCTTAATCCCCCTCTCTACTTCGTAAAGAGGGGGAAAGTTAAAATGAATTCCTAATTCCCCCCCTTCTTTGAGTAACAGAGAAGGGGGGATAGGGGGGATGAGTACATATGATCAAATGATTGATTCTTAATATACACCATGAATATTAATCACTGATAATTAAGTAATTATGTCAGACAATGTAATAGGGATTGACTTGGGCGGTACGAGAATAAAAGCTGTGGCCATTGACGGCCCTGGCAACATTCTGCACCAGCATTATCAGCCAACAAACGACGGCGATGATAAAGCCTGGATGAATTCAGTTTCCACAGCTTTCGAAGAAATCCGCAGCTTGGTGCAAATAAAGGATACACTGATCGGCATATCGGCGCCAGGATTGCCGAATGAATCCAATTCAGCAATTGCCTATATGCCCGGACGACTGCACGGGCTGGAGAATCTCGACTGGACTGACTTTTTAAAAACCAGGACTTTTATGTTGAATGATGCCGTATCGGCCCTGATGGCTGAAGCGAGATTTGGCGCAGCAAAAAACAAAAAGAATGTGGTAATGGTTACTTTGGGTACCGGAGTTGGTGGTGCCATACTTATCGATGGGAAACCTTATCAGGGAGCGTTCGGCAAAGCAGGCCATATAGGTCACATGGTTATCGACAGCACCGACGAGACTGACATTACAGGAATGCCCGGGAGCCTGGAAGATGCCATCGGGAATTGCAGCATTGAAAAAAGAACCTCCGGGAAATACTCTTCAACTCAACGGTTGCTGGAAGCCTTCAGAAGCGGGGACAGCTTTGCAGGGGAAGTCTGGCACACTTCCGTTAATAAATTAGCAATTGTTCTGGCATCATTAACAAACATACTCTCTCCTGAAATGATTATTCTTGGCGGAGGCATAACTGAATCCTGGGAAGAACTGACAGGACCTCTGGAAGAATACATGACAAAATATGAATGGCGGACGGGAGGCAACAAAGCCGAAATTACCAGGGCTCAGTACGGGGATCTGGCAGGCGCTGTAGGAGCTGGATGCTTTGCAAGGGAAACATATCAGGGATAAGCTGATCAGCTTTTGTGAGGATTAGAAGTCTGCACCAGCGGGGTATTAGCAGAAGTTTATTTTCTTAAATATCAAATAATTGACTTAATAAAACAGAGATATCAGATTCAACTTTCCGATTGATCTTCCCAAGTTTTCTTTTTATTAAAGATTTTGGTATTGTAACCATTTTATGTAATCGAATCACAGAATCAACAGTCAGTCCGGTTCCAATCCATTCACTGTTATTCATTTTAATTACATAATCGCTATCAATCAAATCATCTGGTATCTTACTTGAAATGAGAGCAATAATAATATGTTCATATTTGCCAATTTCTGCAGTCAGACAAAGAGCCGGCCTGACTTTTGAAGCGGAAAAATCATCAAACGGAAATGGGACCAATATAATTGCGTTTTTAATCATTAAATGGCTCTCCGTCCTTTAATGAGTAAATTTCTTCAGCCGGATCATTTAAGAAATCAAATGCCGGATTTTTCGAAATTGATTGCAGCCATAATTTTTCATCTTCAGGATTTATGTAATCATCATCCAGCAAGATTAAGACTCGAACGTTACGGTTCTTCTTATTTAGTGGATATTCAATTTTAAGATTCCCGTATTTATCAGTTTTAGAATTGATCTCTATAGCCTTCATTGTTTGACTTTTAATACAAAGATAATGATTAATAAGTATTGTCTGAATCGTTGCAGAGGTTTTTTACAATTCATTACAAGAAAGACAGGAGGGGGTGAAGTAATTACTTCAAAGCAAAAACAGTGCAAGAAACAGTAACATGGCTATATCTTCTTTATGTAACCGGGTTCGAAGAATTAGTTGTAAGCAACCGGAATGTATGATTATTCAATCAGCATGTTGACGGCTCACCAGATCCACAAGGTAAACTATGGATTTGAAGCTGATCCCTGAGTGAAGGCTAAGTCCGATTTCACAGGTGCGGCTGTTCGAATAACCCTTAGTGACATTCTCTGGCAGCTGAGCCTTCAAATCTCTCAAGCCGTGTTCATTTAATTCCGGATAAGTGAATCCCCTGTCACCTGCAAATCCGCAGCAGTTTGTTTCAGGAATAATTACCTGTGAGGCGCATGCTCTGGCCAGGTTCAGGAGTTTGGGTTCCAGTCCCATCTTTTTCATACTGCATACCGGGAACACGGCAATGGTCTCATTAACAGGAGTTATCTGAAGGAAAGGAAGCAGGAGGTCATGGATGAACTCCACCGGCTCATAAAGTTTAAGCGCCGGATTAAGGTTTTCCTTCATAGTAAAGAGGCAGGGGCTCATATCACAAACCACAGGGTACTCCCCTCCATTGCTTGCTTTCAAAAGGGCATCTTCAAGCTGTTTTGATTTCTTCTCAGCTGCATGGAAATAGCCTTTGCTTGAAAATGCCATTCCGCAGCAAAGATCATCAAGATTTTCAGGATATATTATTTCATAACCTCCCCTGGCCAGAAGTCCGGCCATCTTTTGTGTGAGCTGAACCTCTCCGTTATAATCCTTCGAAACGCCCATCGAACGGTTAATGCACGACGGGAAATAAACTACCTTTCTTTCAGCTGCGGGAACCCAGCTCTCCCTGAGGTTTACCTTTCCAGCTCCTTTTGGCATATACTTATTCCAGAGCGGTATCCGGTTCCCCGACAATCTTCTGAGACCCGATGTAATCACCCGGAACCTAGTTGTGCCAAACAATAAATGAAACAGACTCACCAGCGAAAGGGACCTCCGCCCTATCGCGGTAACGAGATCCATGTGATTAGCGATCCATTCAGCTGTCCGGTATTTTCTTCCGATCGATTCTGCCCGCAATTCCTTGATCAGCTTCCCGGTATCAATCTTAACCGGACAGGCTGAAGCGCATAAACCATCGACGGCGCAGGTCTGATCGCCAGGATATCTGAAAGATTTTGAGAGGGATAAAGCCATGTGCGGTTCCCTGCCTGAACTGATAAGAGTCGTGATCTCACGGTAGATGGCAATCCTCTGCCTGGGTGTAAGTGTTAGTCCGGCCGAGACGCACGCCGGTTCGCAAAAGCCACATTCTATGCATTTATCTATAATATCGTTTGAAACGGGTAAAGGTTTGAGGTTTTTAAGGTGGATCTCAGGGTCGCTGTTCAGGATAACGCCTGGATTGAGAATATTCAGGGGATCGAACAACTTTTTAATGGTATGCATCACCTCATAGGCCTCACGTCCCCACTCCATCTCAACAAAGGGAGCCATATTTCTTCCCGTGCCATGCTCGGCCTTCAGTGACCCTTCATATTTAAAAGCAACCAGCTCAGCAACTTCCTCCATGAATCTCGCATAGCGTTCAACTTCATCCTGTGAACTGAAATCCTGGGTAAAAACGAAATGGAGGTTCCCTTCAAGAGCATGACCGTAAATTACAGCTTCACTGTATCCATACTTAACAAATAGCTCTCTGAGGTCTGAGATGGCATCTGCGAGAGTGCTGAGCGGCAAGGCAATATCCTCAATTATAACGGTGGTCCCTGATTTGCGCATCCCCCCTATTGAAGGGAAGAGCCCGCTTCTTACATTCCACAAAAGCTGATATTCGGAAGGGATATCCGTAAAACGGACCGGGACCTCCACCGGAATATCTTCAATGGTTTTAAGGATGGTCTGAATATTCTTCTGAAGCTCTCTCTGATCGCCAGCCCTGGTTTCGACCAGCAATGCACAGCAATCATTGCCGAGCTGTTTCAGGTAAGCGGGATACCCGGCTTCATTCTCAACGGCCCTCAATCCTGCTCTGTCTATAAGCTCTGCGGCTGAGACCGGAGCCTGTTTTAGTTTTGCTACAGCCCTGCATGCTTTACCGACGTCAGGAAATATTATCAGGGAACTTGCCTTGCAGGGGAGTTCAGGAACAGTGTTTAATGTGATCTCAGAAATAAATCCCAGGGTGCCTTCAGAACCAATCATCAGATGCTCAATAATCTCAAAAGGATCTGAATATTCTGTCAGAGCGTTCAGGCTGTATCCGGTTGTATTCTTCAACAGGAATTTTTTCCTGATCTTTTCCGCAAGTGAGGTATTCTTCTTTACTGATTCTGAAAGGCCGCTCAGGTTGTCGATTAACTCTTTGTGTGTCAGGATGAAGGAATCCCTGCTTGTATTATCACCCGTGTCGAGAATGGTTCCATCAGAGAGAATCATCCTCATGCTATGAACGGTCTCAAGAGAGGTCTTGTCCGTACCACTGCTCATTCCGCTGGCATTATTGGCCGCTATTCCTCCAATGGTTGCGCTGTTTACCGATGCTGGATCAGGACCCAGTTTCCTGCCATAAGGTGCAAGGATGGCATTCAGTTTTCCACCGGTAAGACCGGGCTGACAGCTTATCGTGACACCATTGTCTTTTACCAGGTATCCTTTCCACCCGTCGCAGGTCATCAACAGCAACGAATCTGTGATTGCCTGGCCAGACAGGCTTGTTCCGGCCCCCCTGAAGGTCACGGGTATAGAGAGCTCCGATGCCTGCTTCAGAATAAATGAGACCTCCGTTTCATCCTTTGCCTTAACCACCAGCCGGGGGATGAGACGGTAAAAGCTGGCATCGGTACCAAAAGCCAGTGTATGAAGAGGGTCGTGGAAAATTCTCTTCTTCTCAATTTTTTCGATCAAACGATCGTAAATTATCCTGTAGTTTCCCTGAAGCATGGTTTGGAAAAATTTATTTAACTCTTATCCCGGATAATAAGGTGTTGGTTGTTATGAAGAGCGTGTTGCTGTCCCTGACGTTAAGATCGTCTTATTCTTCATATGGATAATATTTTAAAAGTATTATAATTGATCCCTAAGTCTGGAGTGCCTGAAGTGCCTGTAGTGCCTAAAGTTAATAATAATCGATTGAATTGATCTGTTTTGACAATTGAAAAATATTAAGCCAGGTTTATATTATTAATATAAATTAGTTTATATTTGCAGTATAAATTAATTAGTATTGCCAATATCAACTTTATGTTACTCAAAGAAACAATTGCTGAAGTGCTGAAGCATCAGGCCGGCTTGTGGCAAAATCAGAATCTGGGTACACCGAGGGAATCTCTTGCCGGGATTAAGATTTATGATTCATTCGTGCTGGCAGTCAGTGGTGTAAGGCGTTGCGGAAAAAGTACCCTCGTAAAACAGTTGCTGAGTAAGCATAAGGGGTCTTCATTGTTAATTAATTTTGAAGATCCACAGCTTACAGGCTTCGAGCTTGATGATTTCAGAAAGCTCGATGATATAGCCTCCGGGCATAATTGGGAGATTATGGCTTTTGATGAGATCCAGCATGTCATTGGATGGGAAAAATATATCAGGTCAGGGGTTGATGCAAAAAAGAGGTTAATTGTCACCGGCTCAAATGCCTCGCTCTTAAGTCGTGAATTCGGGTCAAGTCTTACGGGCCGGCATATCACAAAAGAGCTTTTTCCTTTTTCCTATGGCGAGTTCCTGGAATTCTCAGGTTTAAAACAGGATGCTGAATCGCTGGAATTGCACATGAGTCAGGGTGGATTTCCGGAGTATCTTAAGCTAAAGGAGGATGAGATTCTCTTCCGTCTTCTGGATGATATAATTTATCGCGATATAGTGGTAAGATATGGGATCCGGCAGCATCAAACATTAAGAAAACTGGCTGTCTATATGATAAGTAATATCGGAAAGCTCTATTCTCATAATAACCTGGCAAAGATACTTGGATTCAAGTCAGTCCGTTCAGTCTCTGATTATATTTCATGGCTGGAAGACAGCTATCTGCTATTCAGCCTGCCAAAATTCAGTTTTTCTGTCAAAAAACAAATAGTAAACCCAAGAAAGGTATATTGCGTCGATAACGGTTTGGCTTCAGTAAATTCACTTTCGGTCTCAAGAGATGAGGGAATGAGGCTGGAGAATCTTGTGTACCTGCACTTGAGAAGAGCACACATCGAACTCTATTACTATAGTGAAAAACAGGAATGTGATTTCATAATTGTCCAAAGGGGGAAACCTGTTGCGGCGATACAGGTTTGTTACCAGCTGGATCAGGACAACCTCGACAGGGAGCTTAACGGTTTGAAAGAAGCCATGTCTGAACTGAAGATCAGTCATGGAAAAATAATCACTTTCAATCAGAGTGATTCTTTTAAAGTCGTGGGAAAAGAAATTAAAGTAATTCCTGCTTGGAACTATCTGATTGGTCAATAACATGTAATCCTGTTTCGATTACCTCCATTAAAACTGGATATTGATTAAGAAATTGGAAATGAATACTTTTATAAACCACGGTGTTACAAGGAGTTATTTACTTAACCACGGAGTTGCACGGTGTTTAACGGAGTTACACTGTGTTTTATTCAGAAAACATTTGTCATTACTGTAAAATTAATCTTAAATTTACCTTGTCTCGCTTATTTTAAATATTATGGCCTTACTTTATGGGGAACTCACAAGTTCAATTTTAAAATGTGCTTATAAAGTTCATAACACTTTAGGCCCTGGTTTACTGGAATCCGCTTACGAAGAGTGCCTGTACTATGAGATCGAAAAAATTGGTCTCAGAGCAATAAAACAGAAACCAATGCCTTTGGTTTACGAAGACAAAAAGCTTGAACTTGGTTACAGGATTGATCTTTATATTGAAGACAAAGTCATTATTGAAATAAAATCAGTTGATGCTTTAAATCCTGTTCACTTAGCCCAATTAATGACCTATCTAAAACTATCCGGGTGCAGAATAGGGTTTTTGATTAACTTCAATGTCCTGTCTTTAAAAGATGGTATCAGGAGAATAATAATCTAATATCACTCAATCATTATCTCAACTGAATCAGGTATTTAATTTCAATATTTTGAAAATTTAAAACTCCGTGTTACTCCGTCTTAACTCCGTGATACTCTGTGTTTAAGTATTTTTTAACCACGGAGTTGCACGGTGTTCTTACGGAGTAACACTGTTTTCATAAAGGGCAAACTCTAACAAAACAAATATGGACCGGGGTGGCCTTATTAATCTCCCGGAAACACAAAAAACCTGTTCTGCGACCCCGGATTATCGAACGGAAAGAGTTTCCTCAACGACACTCCTGCTTCGATCGCCAGATCTGCTTCGATTATGTCAGCGCCGTCACTGATCATCTTTAGGTACTTCTCTGATAATTCTTCAAATGATCCTGTCTCCTCCCCGGTGAGCGCTTACGAAAGGTATCCTGTCAGTGGAATAAGAAAAGAACTCTTTCAGATCCTCCGGACTTTCAATATTCAGAGTATGCAAGGCATTATCGCCGGTGTTTTTCTGACCTCTGCATCCGATAGCACAAAGGAGAGCAATAACTAAAACGGGAGACAAAATTCTGTTCATTGTCAATGATATATAATATTTATGTCCGAAGACGGAAGAAGAAGCCCTTTCTTGCTCTGAGCCCTGCGCTCTGAGCTCTGAGCCCTGTACCCTTTGCCCCGGTCATTTCACCGAAAATAAATTAAACCTCGCAACATCAGGCGGAATATGTTCTCGTGCCATTATATCCTCCATCCGTTTCACAATCTCCGGGTTTTGAACCGATAAGTCCGATTCCTCTGTAACATCTTCTTTCAGGTTAAAGAGCCGTATTTTAAGATTCCCGTCACGCGTAGAATCCCTCACCCCTTTCCAGTCGCCCAACCTGACGGCCTGCTGGCCTCTCCTTTCCGGGAACTCCCAGTAAAGATACTCATGTTGCTTTTGTTTCCCTTTTCCCAGGATGGTGGGCATGACGCTGATCCCGTCGAGCCCTTCGGGGTGCTCCGCTCCTGCAAGATCACAGAAAGTGGGGAATATGTCCCAGGCCGCCCAGATATGTTCACTTTCACTGGCGGTCTTTATCTTCGCCGGCCATGAAATTATCATAGGCACTCTTATACCCCCTTCATAAACAGTGTCCTTAAGACGATTGGCCGATTGATTGAACGGTTTTGCATTTTCAAAGAAGGCGCTGTTGGCTCCTCCGGTTGTAACCGGACCATTGTCGCTTGTAAAAAAGATAATTGTATTGTCGTATATACCCTGCTTTTTCAGTTCCTCAACAATACAGCCAACCTGGTGATCGAGATAAGCCACCATTGCTGCATAAGTAGCCATGGGGTACTGACATGGGAAATAGCCTCTTTCCCCAAGATATGGTTTTTCTTCACCGATCTTTTCCCTGTATTTATCGACCCACTCCCGCGGTGCCTGTAATGGAACATGAGGAATTATAGTTGCAAAATGAAGGAAAAAAGGCTGATCCTTTGTTGCCCTGATAAATGATAAAGCTTCTTTCAGCATAAGTTCCGGAGCATATTCCTTCAGGTTGTATCTTGCATAACTCTCTCTTTTATCTGTATCCCCGTCTCCATCCAGCTCTGTAGTCCTTGGCTCAACAAACTGATTATCCAGCTTTACTATCTCTTCATTTCTCCATAGATGTCCGGGATAATAAGTATGAGCCTGCCGCTGGCAGTTGTAACCGAAGAAGAGGTCGAATCCCTGTTTGTTTGGAACCCCACCGGTAAGAGGAGCACCTAATCCCCATTTCCCCGTACAGGCAGTCTTATATCCCTCCGATTGAAGTACTTTACTGAATGTCAATGTATTGGCAGGAACAGGGTATTGTCCTTCAAGCTGGGGATCCTCTTCCATCTTATAATAATCCCATACATCACCACGTTCGGGCCATTCATGATTACCTCTTATGAAAGAGTGCCCGGTATGCAATCCGGTAAGCAGGACACATCTTGAAGGAGCGCTGACGGGAGAGCCGCTGTAATATTGGGTAAACCTGATGCCATTATTTGCCAGTGCGTCTATATTGGGAGTTTCGATTATCTTCTGGCCATAACATCCCGGATCATTATAACCCAGGTCATCGGCAAGAATGAATATAATATTTGGCCTTTTGTTGTTGCCGGCACTTTTACCGGAACAACCTGCAATTGATACCGAAACAATTCCAGCCAGCCCGGCGATGACATATGAATTCATATTTGATACAGATTGATTTAAGTGTGAAAGATAGTGT
>DCVC01000376.1 GCA_002328625.1 Bacteroidales bacterium UBA2198 | reverse complement strand
GATCCACTGGTTGTTAATTCCGGATTTATCGGCATGTTTGTTGCTGAAATCATTAAGTGTCGGTGATGTCATATCGGCATTTGTGAACTCAGAACTCATAAAGCTTCTGCTTTTTTCAGAAGTGACTATACGCCTGGTTTTCTTTAAAGCAGGCAGGTAGATCCATATCTCATCAGAGGCGTTTTTATTATCAACAATTAGCATTGCCGTGCCTCTTACGTCAGTTGGCTCAATAAACTTAATAAACCTTTTTTCCAGGCCGTCAGGGTAACTTTTTGTAGTCATCGATATGGTCCTGCTGCGCGTGGCACCTCCCTTCTCAGTTATTGTAAGATTTATAATCGCACTCATTGATCCAGTTAAACTTAGATCACGACTTTTATTCAAAATCTGTCCGGCTTCAGGCAGTTGCCCTGCTGCCTGAAAAAGCGGCAGTAGGAACACCAATAACATCACTTTTAGTTTCATTTCTTTTTTCTTTTAATTTGTTCATTTTCAATCCAATAAATCCCGGCCTGAATTTCATCAGGACGGCTGGAACAACAATAATAGCACCAATAAGGCACGATCCTATTGAGATTATGACCAGATATCCAAAAAACCTGATTGATGTAAAACCTGATAACATTAAAGCTGAGAAGCCTGCCATAACGCTCAATCCATTGATTACGATACTCCTGCCAATTATTGACATAGCTCTCTTAGTTGCATCAGGGTATGAAAGACCATTTCTGATCTGAGAATTAAAGCACCAGACATATTGAATCGTGAAGTCCACTCCGACACCGATCATTAAAGAAGAAAGGAGGGCTGTTGCTGCATCAAGGGCTATTCCGGAGTAACCCATGAATCCAAAAAGGATAAATATGGATGCGACAAGAGGAACAGAACAAATCAGTCCTCCTTTAAAAGATCTGAATACTATTGTTAACAGAATCAATACAGTTACAACAGCGAAAACAAGGGAAGCAGTCTGTCCTTTAATAATCGATTGTGCAAAATCGGCCATGATTATTGCATATCCTCCTATCGTAACTTCAGCAGGGAAAGCTGCAGTAAGCTGTATGATCAAGTTCTTAACGCTGGTTATAATGTTATTTGTTGGCTCAGACAGCTTTATTAAAACATGAGCTTTTGTGTTTTCAAGATCCATCAACTGTTTAAAATCATCCGGGTCTCCGCTCATATTGTAAAGCTCAAACATCTGAGCAATGGCTTCCCGTGTTTCCGGTATCTTGTCGTAACCTGTTTCAGTAATGGTGAAGATAGCCTTGCTCATCTCCCTGACTAACTGTGATATAGAAAATACTCCGCCAACCCCATTGAGTCTTTCAATCTGGCTTGTAAGCTCATCTATGCCTTGCATTACTTCCGGACTTTTTATGTCTCCTTTGATCATTACCGAAATAGTCTGGGATCCTCCAAATCGTGAGTTAATAATCTGAGATGCCTGGCGGACGGGATGCCGTTTCGGAAAGTAAGTTTCCTGATTGGTATTGATTTTGAGAGCAAAAATCCCTGTTGACATTATCAGAGTAACAAAAGCTGATATAATGAGTATCCAGCCGGGGCTTTTGACTATCTGTTCCGAGAGCTTCATTAAAAGGTTGTCAAATGACCCTTTTATATGTTTTCGGCGAGTAGTTTTGGCAATACCAGAACCACCTATAAAAATTAAGGCAGGGATCAAAAAAAGACTTAAAGAAAGTGCGAGCAAAACTCCGGCTGCAGACAGTATACCTACTTGTTTTGCAGGAATAATAGAATGGGTAAGGAGACCCAGGATACCTGCTATTGTCGTCAGCCCGCTGAACAGGATTGGCATTTTCAGAGATTGCAATAATATTCTAATCAGTTCACGCTTTGACAGTTTACAGTTTTGATTCTTAAGTTCCTGAAAGTGGGCAACCAGGTATATTCCATAGTTATTGGTTACTGCTATCAGGATTATTGGTACAAGAAGAGTGATTATCGACAATTTCCATCCAAGCAGAGGGATTAAAGCCATACTCGCCGATGTCGAAAGTATTACGACGCCGAATGGCATCATCACCATACGCCACGAACCAAGAGTAGTTTTAAGAATAAATAGCATTATGAACAATGCGATCGGGACAAGCAGAATTGCATCCCTGTTCACATCCTTCATGATATTCTGTCGTATATAAGGCAGACCTCCTGTATTGGTTTGTATACTTCCCCTGAAATGGTTCAGAACAGAATCAATTTTTCTCAGAGTAACGATTTCAGGTTCTGTATTGCTTATTGTGGCTGAAATTGAAGCAGTTGTCAAATCTGAAGAGAAAACAACATCGCGGGCGAATCTGTTATTTAAAATATCTTTCCGGAGCTGTGTCATCTCTGTCTGATCAGAAGGAATTTCTCTGATAAGTGGTTCTGCAACCATCATGCCCTCTTCACTCTTGATCGTTCGTATCGTATAAGGAGATATTCTCGATGATATTCCATTAATTCTTGATATAGAACGATCAATATCTTTGATATTATGTAAGTTATTATTACTTATAATACAAGTATCTGAAAGCAGTATCACAATCATATCCTGTACCCCGAATTCACTCTCAATTTTATCTGTTTCAATTCTTGATTTCATAGTCAGTGGGACATAATTTCTTATTTCCGGATCAATTACGGAGCCTGGAATGAGGAACCCGGCTGCCGCTCCAATAGTGATGCAGAGTGCAACAATAAACCATCTGTATTTAATTATGTTTTCTGACATAATGTTAGAAATCAACCCTCAATGACACATAAACACCATTCATGAAATCGGAGATCAAATCATATAGTGATCCTGAGGGACCGCAGTATATTTCAGCCCCTGCAGTTATAGTAAGTCCGTCTGCCGGTTTAAGTTTTATTTCCGGTATAATCAACAAATCACGCGAAGTGAAATTATACATGGTAAAAACAGAAGGCAGTAACTTACCATAAAGCAAGTCGGCCTCTGTCCGTAAACCGGCTGTATGATAGTATCTTTCAAGCTGGTAATTGTAAAGCCTGTTAAAGGCTCCGACCTGCTGTTGAATATAATCCTCAAAATCAAAGCCCGGAATTGCAAGTAACTCTGCAAGCTTTGAATAATCAGGTGGTGTGCCGATTAAAGGTTCAACAGGAGTCCTGACAAAATCGGTGATATATTTACCGCTATATTCCCCTGTAAAACGCCATAGACCTGTTGTATAGTCAAACCCTACGGCCCAGCGTATGTCAGGCATCGGCACATATTCATTAGTCCGGTACGCAAGAACGGGCACCGACCATGCCGCTTCGCCACGGAATCCAAATTTACCGGCTGTTGTTTCAAAATCCACTCCCAGAACCCTGTTCCTGTAAGGTTTAATTGTCAGTTCAGTGATTGGAACAGGTACAGGCCCGGAAAAATCAATGTTGAACTTTGTCAGCCTAATTCCCGGCATGGGGTCGTATCCGTCAAACCATGATATACTCCAGTCAATGGCACTGAATCTGAAATCCGCTTTAAACGCCATGCTGAACATTTTTTTATCGGTAATCAAGGGTCCGATCTGGTTAATAGTGACATAATCCGGAACTGGTACAGGATCAATAACAAGAGTTGAGGACCTGTAGAACGGAATTATTACTGCTTCGAGATTGATATTTTTCTGCGGATACCAGTTGATGTTGGCAAGAAGATTGCCCATATCCATGTCTTCCCGGTCAGGTGACCTGGAAATCATGTTTTGCGGACTCAGTTTCGATATGGGATTTGTAAAATCGCAACGGCCCCACTTAATAATATTCTGTCCCAATGTCAGGTTCCACCTTTTTCCATTAACCCTGATAAATGCTTCACGGATATCTAGTTTGTTTACAGGTTCAAAAAATTCAGAACCATATCGGAATCTCACATCTGCAAATGCTTTAAAAATAAGTCTATCGCCTGTTTCCAGCCTGATCCCGAGATCGGAGAATGCACTGGTAACCTGGGGTACATTATCTGACTTATCTCTCCATGAGTATAATCCTCCTCTTATAAAGCCATGGATCAGATCTGTTTTGTTTTCTTTTAAAGATGAATATGTGGCAGTGTCCTGGCCAGACAGGAGCGATCCTGTAAGAAATAAAATAATTGATAATGAAGTTATTATTCTCACCTGCACTTTTTAGTGCAAAAGAATAATAATAACAAATGCCCGTCGTCTTATCCGCTTAAACCGTACCTGGTTTCTGAAGACTTGTTGTACGTCCCGCTGAGTTCGGACTTCTTACTATTATGCTATGCCAGTATATTTTTCCCTGTACGCACTCGGGGTTTTGCCTGTCTGGCTTTTAAATATGGTGTTGAAAGTCGTTTTTGAATTAAAACCCGCATCCAGTGCAATTGCCAGTATGGTATAATGGTTGAATTTAGGATCTTTGAACCGACTGATGACTTCCTGTACACGGTATTCATTAATAAAGGTAAAAAAATTTCTCCTGTAATTTTCATTAAGCACCTGGGTGATATGATGACGTGAAATACCTGTCATTCCGGACAAATCATGGATAGTAAGATCTCTGTCCAGGTATGGTTTTTCAGAATTCATGAAGTGGATAAGTTCATTCAGATATTCTTCAGCCTGGTTGTCCTTCAAGCCACTCCTTTGATATTTTTCAACATCTTTCTTCTCCTCCCCATTCTCACGTACCACTTCACCGAATATAACCGGTTGTTTGATTCCGTAAAAGCTGTAAGCAACCGAAAACACTGTGATAAAACCAAAAATAACGAAGTAGGGATCAAACGGAATAAAGTTACCTATCAGGTTAAGACCGCCCAGGATAAACAGAGCGAAATATGAAACATAGAAGCTTATAGAAAGGATTTTCAACCAGTTTAGAGTAATTATCTGTGAAGTAAAAGAAACAAGGTTCTTAAGATTATTTTGATGACGTTTTATCTCTATAAAAGCCATAATGCTATAGATTGTAATGGAGAGAAAGAAACAAACCGAATAAGCAATCCTTAAAGAAATAAGTCTGTCGGGTTTAAAAAAACTTCTCAGATCTCTTACAAGTGGTTCAGATCTGAAAATAACCGAGATTGTGAAAAAAGCAATAAAAGGGATAAAATGAAGTATAGCAAGCCAGTTGAATTTTCCGGAAGGATTGGTCATAAATTTGACATAAAGATAGAGCAGGGGGCCATAAGTAAATGTAATGAATGGAAAAGAATACATTTCTATAACATTACTGTTAATCAAAGCAAATATCAATTCTATGCATATAAGAAACAGCCATGCTGCCATTAACCTGTTTGCGGTATTGTAAGGTTTCTTGGTAGAAATAAGGAGCCCTGCAAAGAAGGACTGAGAAATTCCAATATATAGTACAGGATCAATGTTGACCATAAGAATAATGTAGTATCAAATACCAAATATAGCGAAAAGAAATAAACAATTTAAGGTATATTTGAATTTGCAATTTTGAAGGTTTATAAGTGGTCTTTTAGAATATACAGTTAATAAATCGTTATATATCTGATTCTTATGAGTGTTTTAGTAAATAAGGATTCAAGGGTTCTTGTGCAGGGTTTCACAGGTAGTGAAGGCAGCTTCCATGCCACTCAGATGATTGAATATGGAACGAAAGTGGTTGGCGGAGTTACTCCCGGTAAAGGGGGTCAGCTGCATCTTGGTCTGCCTGTTTTTAATACTGTAGATCAGGCTGTAAAAAACACCGGTGCTGATGTTTCGGTGATATTTGTTCCTCCTTCAGCAGGAGCTGATGCAATAATGGAGGCCGCCAGAAGTGGTATAAAGCTCATTGTGGCCATCACTGAGGGCATCCCTGTATCTGATATGGTAATTGTAAAAGAGTACCTTAAATCGCATGATTGCAGGCTTATCGGGCCAAATTGTCCTGGTATTATCACTCCTGAAGAAGCTAAGGTCGGAATAATGCCCGGATTCATACATAAAAAGGGGAAGACAGGAGTTATTTCAAGGTCAGGAACCCTTACATACGAAGCAGTTGACC
>DCVC01000366.1 GCA_002328625.1 Bacteroidales bacterium UBA2198 | reverse complement strand
CAAAGATAATTGATTTTTGTTTACAACAAATTATTACATGAATTTATCATCATCTCAATTTACCCCATCTCTTCTGTCTTTCTCCTAATTAGAAATTGCCCGATTCTGTTTTCGAGTAGCCCATAACAGTAATGAAAAGTAATTTAACAAGTATGTAAAAGAGATATAGTCATACGATTTAAGCTGGCCATATAGCTCGATGTTTTGAACGGATGTTCCCTAAACCCCAGGTTCAGGTTCCCCGGCTGTCTGACTGCATCAGCAGTCAGGCAGGGATCCCTGGTTAGAGTTAATCCTTTTAAGTTTTATCAGCATTCACTAATCCTTTCTAATAGGCAGCAATTATCACTACTCTTTGTTTTGACCAAAAAAAGAAATATTTTTGCACTCCATCTGGTCCTATAGTTCAATGGATAGAACGGAGGTTTCCTAAACCTTAAATCCAGGTTCGATTCCTGGTGGGACTACAAAAACAAAGGCATATTCTGCCATTATATGGCAGTTTACGTTTTCTTATTTTAATAGTTACTGAAACTATACTGAAACATTTTTCAAACTATAGCTATTTCATTTGATATGTCCCAACTTTTCACAGGGCGCAGAATTGTGGGCCTTTGAGGCCAGATTTTCAAGTTTGTTAAAGGAGGTGATCAATCCGCGTATTACAGCCGAACTCATACCCTGATGTTCCATTTCATTTAATCCTGAAATCGTTATGCCCTGAGGTGTTGTCACTCTGTCGATTTCCCTTTCAGGGTGGTTGCTGGTTTCGGTTATAAGACAAGTCGCACCTTTAACTGTCTGAGCAGTAATAAGCTGTGACATTTCTGAGTCAAAACCGATCTCAATACCTCCCTGCGACATGGCACGTATGAACCGAAGTGCAAAGGCAATACCACAAGCCCCGATTACTGTCGCGGCTTCCATCATTTCTTCGGGAATGATTAGTGTCTTCCCCATTTTATCAAAGACAGAAAGAACTCTTTCTTCATGGTCGGATTCAGTATTTCTAAACGAAATACAAGTCATTGATTCGCAAATTTCAACTGCAATATTTGGCATCACACGAAATACTGGAACTTTACCAAAAATAGATTCAATATACATACAGGTAATACCCGTAATGGTTGAAATGATTAAATGTTCTGATGTCACATTATTCCTGATCTCATCAGCAAGGTTCCTGAATTGCTGGGGTTTAACTGACATCACAATTATTTCAGCATGGCTTACTGCCTCAGGGTTGTTATCGGTAACCCGGAAACCGAGACTTTTAAGGTGTGCTATTCTTGGTTCCCGTTTTTCAGTGATCAATATTTCTCTGCAGGTAAATTGCTTCGATGCAATCAACCCCTTTGCCAGTGAGGTGCCAATATTACCACCACCAAGGATTGCGATTTTACATTGCTTCATATTCGATATTATATAGAAATTAAAGATAATTAAAAGCAGATTTATGAATTTCTAAGTTATTTAATGTCAAGACTTAAAGAAGGAGAGCCAGTGACACTACTAATAAACTCTCTGACTGGGAGATTTTCTGATGATTTTTCACCCAGCATTTTTACGAAAGCGCTTCCTATTATTGCACCCTGTGAATAATTACAGGCCAGGGAAAAAGTATTTGCATCTGATATGCCGAAACCGATCAGGCCTGGATTTTTAAGATCCATGCCCTGCAACTTTTTCAGATATTCAATCTTTGTTTGCGTTAAGCCTTCTCTTATACCTGTTGTTGATGAGGATGAGACAATATAAAGAAAACCGCTGCTCAGAGAGTCAAGCTTCCTGATGCGGTCATCATCTGTACGGGGCGAGACAAGTAATATATTATACAGGTTGTATTTCTCAAAGACCGGTCTAAATTGTTCTGTCCATACCTCAGGTGGAAGGTCCGGAATAATGACTCCATCAATTCCCGTTTCGGCACATTTGAGACAGAACTCTTCCATCCCGAATTTAAGAACAGGATTTAAATATCCCATAAGGATCAGAGGAATTGTCACCTCTTTCCGGATATCCTCAAGCTGCCCGAAAAGCAGCCGGATACTCATACCGTTTTGCAGGGCAGCAGTATTGCTCTGCTGAAGTACCGGTCCGTCAGCCAGAGGATCTGAGAAAGGCATACCTATTTCGATCATGTCGACCCCTGCCGTGGAAAGATCTTTTATTATTCCTGCAGTAGAGGTCAGTGCAGGATAACCTGCAGTGAAGTAAATTGAAAGAATGTTTTTCTTTTTATTCCTGAACATTCTGTCGATACGGTTCATTCTAATTGATTATTAAGAAAATCTGATATGTGGTTATAAGTTCATTTCATCCATATAATTTATATATGCAGTCATATCCTTGTCGCCCCGACCCGAAAGGGTAACTACCACCACATCATCAGGTCTGAACCTTATCTTATCAAGGATGGCGAGAGCATGCGCAGGTTCAAGTGCCGGGATTATCCCTTCAAGGCGGGTTAACCGGAACGCTGCGGCAAGTGCTTCCTGGTCGGTTGCATAATCAAATAAGACCCTGTGGGATCTGTCAAGCCAGGCCAGCATTGGTCCTATTCCGGGATAATCTAGACCTGCAGAGATGGAGTATGGCTCCGTTATCTGTCCGTCATCATTCTGCATGATCATTGTTCTGCTGCCGTGCAAAATGCCGGGATAACCCGTTGCTATAGTTGCAGCTGTCTCCCCGCTTCCGGTTCCGAGGCCCGCTGCCTCGACAGCGATAAGTTTAACATTTTCGTTATCAAGGTAATGATAAAAGGAGCCGATTGCATTACTTCCCCCTC
>DCVC01000099.1 GCA_002328625.1 Bacteroidales bacterium UBA2198 | reverse complement strand
TGAACACAAAGTTCCTTCCTGTTATCAACGCCGGGGCACTCGGCCACCAGTTGCAGAGTACAAACAAACAAACAAACGATTTCAGGAGTTCAAAAGTCTTCATCACTCCTTCATCAAAGTTGCACTGAAGACAATCTAAATTCAGTGTCTCTTTCACCTGCGAAAAGTGCATATCAACTTAACAATAAATGATAATTTTTGGAAGTAATCATAGAACGTTCTTGGCGGAAAGATGATCCTGATTGATAGATGATAATATTTAGTCCTGCTTGCTAACCACTCGTATTTTTGAAATAAATAATGCAGTCTGAAGCTAACCAAGGATTGACTTGATAGCATTCAAAATCTCTCTTGTACTTATGGACTTTGCGAGAAAACCGCTGAAGCCGTGCTCCAGAAGTTTCTCCCGGTATTTTTTCGAATCATGAAATGTAAAGGCAATCACGGGGTGCCTTGAGTGATCGGTTCTGATTTCAGAATCTTCAGTGCCTCAATGCCGTCCATGCCAGTCATTTGTATATCCATTAAAATCAAACCGGGCACATTTTCCTTCGCAAGCTGAATTCCCTGCTCGCCGTCTTCAGCCTCTATTACCTTATATCCGGCAGGCTCAAGAATAGCCCTGAAGAGCTTTCTGTTCGATTGTTCATCATCTGTTATCAGTATTTTTCTGCTCACAGCAAACCATTATAGAAAGACAGCACAATAGTCTATTTGGGTTCCCTACTCTTTTTTTGATCATACATTGATTTATCCGCAACAGCCAACAATTCCTCAATAGTACAAGGGCACTCCGGATCGTAGAAAGCTGTCCCGATGCTTAGCGATATTTTGTAACCACGACTACTCTGCAAATTATAAGTCTCCAGTGTCTTTTGTAAACGGTTAATAACTAGATCGACGCTGTCCTTAGTAGAACCAACCGGAATTACGACAAACTCATCACCACTGATGCGGGCGATAAGATCAGACTCCCGATAAGTTTTCTTGAGGATTTTCGCTGTCTCAATTAAAGCTAAATCACCTTCCTGGTGCCCCCATGTATCATTAATTCTCTTCAGATCATCGAAATCAGCATAAAGCATAAATACGTCCTTCTTTTGCCGTCTCACTATTTTTAAATAATGTTCAACCATAGTTAAGAATCCTCTCCTGTTATAAATGCCTGTAAGTTCATCAATCAGGGAGAGAGAACGATATCTTTCTTCGGATTCTTTAACTTTCTTAAGAAGTTTCTCTCTTTCATTCACAAGATATCCCAGGAATGTGTAAATGAAAGGTACAAGAAAAATCAGAACATGAAAAGCATGAATTTCATAAATATAAGTTGGCTTAAAAATATGAATAATCCAGCGATCCTGATATTCAACATAGTCATAGGATACCCAAACCAGGAATATAAGCCATCCCCAAAGAGTAATGGCAATTGCAAGTTTTGATTTCATTGGTTTTTATGCCTTGCTATATTTTCCTTCAATCTTTCTTTCCCTTTCGTTCAATTATCTCACTGTCTGTAATGTTTGATAATATGTCTAATCCTGATGGCTTTCGTAGATTTCTCCAAACTGCGTGTGAATTTCTCTGAATGCCTGAAGTATCTGAGGGTCAAAATGCTCAGGCATGGTTCTTCCATCCCCGATCGTAATTATTTCACAAGCTTTTTCATGGCTGAAATGTGGCTTATAAGGCCTTTTACATCTTAATGAATCGTATATATCAACTAAATGCATTAGCCTTCCCATGGGAGGGATCTCCTCTCCTTCGAGCCCTGACGGATAACCCGAACCATCCCATCGCTCATGGTGCGTTAACGCTATTATTTCACCTGCTATTAAAAATTCTGATGTTGAGCCACCAAGAATCTTTGCACCTATACGTGTATGGCTCTTCATTATCCCGAATTCTTCATAGGTCAGATTACCAGGTTTGAGTAAAATACTATCTGGTATTCCTATCTTGCCAATATCATGCATGGGACTGGCATAAAAGATAGTCTCTATAAAATCATCCGTCTTTCCGAGCTGTTCGGAGAGAGCTTTACAATAAAAGCTGATCCTTTTAATATGGGCTGCCGTATCCTCATCCCTGTATTCAGCAGCCAGGGTCAGGCGATGAATAGTTTCAATATAATTTTCTTTTATTTTCACATAAGCATTTTCAATTTCTTCAAAGGCATCCTTTAATTCATAGGTTCTCTTCCTCACCTCATCTTCCAGTATCTGTTTATTCCATAACAAAGAATCTTCAAATGCTTTTACTTTAAGCAAATTCCTGACGCGGAGGAACAACTCTGCCCTGTCGATTGGCTTAGTAAGAAAATCATTCGCCCCTGCAGTGAGCCCTTTCATCTTTGCATCCTTATCTGTAAGTGTGGTAATCATGACAACTGGGATATGCTGTGTTACAGGGTCTTCTTTAAGTTTTTTGCATACCTCGAACCCATCCATTACAGGCATTAAAATATCCAGCAAGATTAAATCAGGAAACATTCTGCTTGCTATTTCGAATGCCTCTACGCCATTTCTTGCCGTATCAATATTAAAATCGTAGATATCAAGCATCGCCTTAATTAATTTCAGATCCCTTTCTTCATCGTCAACTATTAATATTTTCGCCTTTTTCTTCATATTCTCTAATTGTATTGGCTTTATCTCTCAATATCCTCTCAGACAACTGAGAAGAAACGGGGGAAATTTACTCGAAGCAAGAAATCGTTGTCGAGTATGTCATTGCACTCAATAGCTTGAAAGTTCAGCACATTCACTTAATGAGCGGCAAATTTCAATCCAGCCCTATATTTGTCGATTTCACCTTCAACCTTCTTTACCCATCTGACAACAGCCACTTTTGCTTTTCTGCCGTTTGTTGCAATCTCTTTTTCAAATATCAGCACATGTCCCCTTTCAAGCGAGTAATCTGT
>DCVC01000341.1 GCA_002328625.1 Bacteroidales bacterium UBA2198 | reverse complement strand
CGGTCTCGTTGTAATAGCGGGTGGCAATCTGGTAGATAGGCAGGCCCCAGCTCCACTCCGGACCCGCCGGCTGGGCTTGCAGGACAGCGCTACAGAGGAAGGTCAATCCCAAATAGCACAGGGCTCGCTGCAAAAGGCCGGTTGAGAAGCCTTTTTGAATTAACTTTTGTCGTGAAAGTGTGTTTTTCATTCTGCTCCGGGTTTAGGCCTTCCTCCAGTCCCTGGTTTCACGGGCCAGCCATGAAGGATTTCCTGTGCCGCCGGTAAAGCGGAACTGTGCTGGGTCCCACTTCATCGGTGTATTATTAAAATAGAGCTGATTCAGCAGATGACAGCAGATGGCAGTGCGCCCTCCTGCCTGTTCGCCGGAGACGGGCTTTTTACGGCTTAATACACAGTCCAGAAAATCATCAGTATGCGATGTGCTTACATATAGCCTGATGCTGGCATTTTTAAGAAGCATTTCCTCTGCCCTGGTGACTTCAGCAGCAAGTGTAGTGCCTTCTGTTTCTTTTCCGAGGTACTCTGCGATGGTCTTTCCTTTAAAGATCACCTTGAACCTGCCCCTGTTAACCATCACTTCTCCGTCACTTCCAAAGAAGTGTACTCCAAAACCGCTTCTTTTATGAAAAACTTTGATTCCATTTGCAAATACCAGTGTGCCGTCTGCTCCTGTAAACATAATCTCGACGGGGCCGCTGTAATCCATTCCCAGACCCCATTGTGCGATATCCAGGTGATGTGCGCCCCAGTCGCCGACTCCGCCTGTGCCATATTCGATATAGGATCTCCAGTTCGGATAATGATCGTGGATGCCGCGGGGACTAAGTATAGAGTTGTAGGGTCGCAAAGGAGCCGGACCAAGCCACATGTTCCAGTCCAGACCTGGTTCCATAGATTCTTCCGGGAGATCACAGGGTACTGGGGGGCCGCTGAAACTGCATTCCACATGGGAAATTTTCCCAATGCAGCCATTTCGTATCAGTTCAGAGGCAATCCGGAATTCTATTGAAGAACGTTGCTGTGAACCGGTCTGCAGAACTCGCTGATGTTTATCAACTGCTCTTATCACATCAATAGCTTCCTGAATGCTATGAGTCAATGGTTTTTCGCAATACACATCTTTTTTATTCTCCAGAGCAAGTAAAATATTTGTCGCATGCCAGTGATCCGGCGTTGCAATACATACGGCATCAATATCCCTGCGATCTAAAAGTTCGCGGTAGTCTTTGTATTCTTTGCACCCTGTTGTTCCTTTGTCTTTGTTATCCGTGTAATATTTATCCACCGTCTGTTGAGCATGCTTGCGGCGGGTTGTATCCACGTCGCAGACGGCCAGCAGCTGGGTTACAGGTAAAAATTTTGACACCAGGTGATAAGACTGTTTTCCCATACCAATAAAACCCATGGTAATACGATTACCTGGAGGATTGGACCAAATGCGGGAGGGAATGATGAAGGGCGCTGCTGCTCCCATTATGCTTCCCATGCCTGTTAAGGCAATGCTGCCGGCAACCGTGTTTTTTAAGAAATTACGTCTTTTCATGATGATATGGTTTTATTCATACTTAAAATCCAAATTTACTTTTTTAAGTTTAAATTTTGTATCATTTTGTATATCAATATCAAAACCATCAGGGACACTATGTTTGAAGATTACGGTTTCTCCATCTTTTTCCCACTCAAATTCAAATACATCATCTCCCCGCGGAGTGGATCCTTTGCAAAAAGAGAGATCAATATCAGGAATGCGAAAACTGACTTTTTTATTATCGATGTCTATATTAGTCATACCAAGTACATCTCTGTAGAGAACATGAACAATATGTGATGCGAACCCATGGTTAAGGCTTGCACCGGTTGATATATGCTCCCAAAGGGTTCCCGTTCGTAATGCCATATAATCGAAGAAATCAATTGATTCATCGAGCAACTGTGATTTCAAATTATACCTGGAGAGAAGCTCCAGCCGCAGATAGTTACCTATAAATGCGTTGGCAAAATATACTCCGGTATATGGATTGTTGTGAATACGCTTCGGCCCGAATTCATTAATAAGCTTATTCCATAATTCCGGGTGGCTCGCGGGGCTCACAATATCAAAAAAATATGCATAATACTGGCATATCTCCGTGGTGTTTTCCGTAACAATAAGCTCCCCATGCTGGTTACGCACAGCATTATCAATAAAAAATTCACCGTTAAAAGCCTGCTTCCTGATGACCTCACGAATTTCAGATGCATCCCGGCACAACCCTTCAAGGCCGTACAAATTACCTGCAATATCAAGCATTGCTGCAAAAAGCATATTGGTTGGATAGTTAACATCCTGTACAAACCGATTGGCCTCCGACCACTCAATAAATATCCATTTATCAAGGTTTTCCAACAGTCCGTCGTCATTCCTGAATGGTTCAAAATAGTCAATCAGGGCAATGAACTTTTGGTTTGAGCGCATCAACAAGCTCCCTGTCATTACTTCTTTCAAGGTACTCTTCAAGCTGGACCACAAACCACATTGCCCAGTTTGGTATAAAATTACCATTGTAATGGTCGGCCGGATAGCACATGGGAAGCATCCCTCCGGGCAGGAATCGGAATTTTTCCGGAAGCAGGAAGTTTTCGTAAAAATTTTTCTCAATAAGTGTATTACCTGAAAGGTCAACCGCAACACGTGACATAAAGTAACTGTCGCACAGCCATCCTGCGCGTTCCCTCGAGGGACAGTCCATGAAAATATCCGGGGCATTCTGGCGGAATGTTTCCACTCCGGCACTGAATATGCGGTTAATACGGGGATCGCTGCTCTCAAATGATGCGCTTTCAACATCCGGATTAACATATTCCCTGATGTACAATTTGTTTATTTTACACTCTCCTCCGGTCATAATGGCCTTAAGGTACCTGAGTGTGTAAGGTTCTATTGATTCAAACCTATAAGTTCCGGGAGCAAGGTCATAGGTTACACTATTTATGGTTCCCATTCTGCGAAAATTAACATCCCCGTCCGAAAGTATTTCGTCAAATGTAAGGAAAAGCCTTCCTGCCCTGGCAACTTCTATCTCAGACCCAATAAACCCGGTAAGGTTTATACCGAAGTCAAATATTTTGAAATGATCTTCTCCAAGAAGATAATCCCCATGATCCCTGTAGGCTGCCCCAACTTTTTCAATTTCTATTTGTTCCATCTCCTGTATCTCAATGGCGGGGTTCAGTTCAAGCTCATCTTCAACAAACCCTTTAAGCTGTTCGCCGATATTGACAACAGCGCGGTCTCTCCAGTAGCTTTCACGTTTTATTCCGGTATTAA
>DCVC01000073.1 GCA_002328625.1 Bacteroidales bacterium UBA2198 | reverse complement strand
TATATAGATTTTGTCATCTTTCATTCAAAGTTTATTTTAAGATCATTATGATATATCTTTTCAATCTTTCATTCATAATAGAGGACTAGGTAACCAAATCAACATTAATCCCTAATACTTGAGAAAGTTCCCGATGAATTTTTGCAAGCTCCAGTAATGAAATAGTCTCTTTAAATCTTACAAGTATATATATATCACAATCGGGAGTCTCTTCTTTCCTGGCAAAAGAACCAAAGATCCCAATCCTCTAAGGACCATATGGTCTTCGGAATCTGATATGTATTTTGATGAATCTGCTACCTTTAAATCTTTATGCAGTGTGATATAGAAATTAATAGATTGCGTTATCGGAATAGGTCCATTATTTTCCAATCCGTCATATACTCCCGCATATATATTCAACCTGCAACATGTTCATTTTCCACACCCAGTCCGAATCCATGATCTCCCTCGGAAATGACATGAAGCTCCGTGGGGATATTTTTAGCACGAAGTGCACTGTACATCAAAATGGAGTTTTCTGCCGGAACACCTTTGTCATTATCAGCATGCACAAGAAAGGCCGGAGGAGTATCGAACCTGACCTGTAGTTCATTTGAATAATATTTTACCAGCTGTGGATCAGGATTTTTACCCAGCAGCGCCTCACGTGAACCTGAATGCGCACAGGAATCGGTAAAGGTGATAACCGGATACATAAGTATCATAAAATCAGGCCTGCAGCTTATTCTTTCCACTGAATCTNNGCCGGCAGAAAAACCCATAATACCTATTTTGTCCGGATTGATATTCCATTTCCGGGCGTTGACCCTTACCAGTCTCATCGCCCTCTGGGCGTCCATCAGAGGGGTTTTGTGCGGCACTTCGCAATTGCCGTAAGTCGGGAGCCTGTATTTCAGCACTATTCCTGCAACTCCTATCGAGTTCAGATAGCGAGCTATATCAGTACCTTCAAGGTCGTAAGCAAGCACCCAGTAACCACCACCCGGGCATATAATAACTGCCTGACCTGAAGATATCTTGCGTGAAGGCAGGTAGACTGCTATATCCGGATCCTGCACATATGTAATAACTTTGATATCGTCAGTCCTTATTTTTTCAGTTCCGCCATTATTTATGAATCCGGGCGGGGTTCCCTTGTATAAAGGTATCCTGAATTCCTGGCTGTAGCAGTTGTAAGTAAAAATTGAAAGAACAAGAAGAATGACACCCCTCTCTAATGATTTTATTCTGTTCATTTTTGATGATATAAAATGATAAGGAATTAATTTTAAATTTCAGACTCCTATGACTCTATAAAGGATAAGTCACCTGATTCATTTGCACAACCGGTGACTTATCCATCCAACCTACCCTACCCTAACTTAACTAACCTTACTAGTGTTTTTATTAAGACACAGAAATTGGTGTGAAAGATTACACAACTTCGGATAATAAACAGGCTGTATTCTAAAATTCTTGTGTAAATCTCTGTTAGACCTGGGTTTATCTTGCAGGACGAGAATGTCTGAATATTTATTATGTGATTTTGTAAAAAACGGGAGGAAATGAACAAAAATATAAAAAAAAGTTGTATTATTGTATAAAACGAACAAATGAACTAATATGTTCAAATGATCAACAGCAATGAATGTGACAAGAAATAAATTGATATACAAAGTCCTCCGGAATTATTATGAGAAAGGATTAACACAGCAGGAGATTGCTGACAAGTATAATATTTCCAGAATAAAAGTTTCAAGGTTAATACGAAAAGCACTGGATGACAAAATTGTTCAGATCAGGATCAACATTCCCATTGATGCCACAAATAAACTGGAACAGAAAATTGAAGAACTTTATGGTATCGAAGATGCGATAGTGGTTGCTGTACAATCAAAAGATATTATACAGGAACTGGGCGAAGCAGTTGCTGCTTACCTCACAATGCATATTCAAAGTGATGATATTATCGGGATAACATGGGGCAGGTTTATTTCAGCCTCCATAAACGCAATGCCGGAGATGAATTACCCTAATGTCAGGATTGTTCAGATACTGGGTGGACTTGGTGATCCGGCTTCAAATATTCATGGAACGGAACTGGCCATCAGAATGGCCCGGAAATTAGAAGCAAAAGCACGACTACTGCATTCACCCGGGATAGTAAGATCAAAGGAAATCCGCAAAGCCTTAATGGAGAATACTCAGATATTTGAAACATTAAAGCTTGCTGAGAATGCCAGCTTTGCACTTGTTGGCATTGGCACTTTCAATAGCAGTGCATCGCTGTTACGTGAATCCGAAATAATTACCGGAGAAGAAGTCTCAAGGCTCATCCAAAAAGGAGGTGTTGGGAATATATCTCTCCGGTCCTTTGATGAGTGGGGGAATCAAATTCCGGATGAGATAGATGAAAGGGTAGTCGGACTCACATACAACCAAATTAAAAGAATTCCCCGGATTATTGGTGTGGCAGGTGGAAATGAAAAGCATAGAGCTATAATGGCTGCATTAAGGGGTAAATGGGTTAATACACTTATTACTGATGATCAAACCGCACAATTTCTGATTGAGAATTCAAAAAAATCGTAATGTATATGAAAAAATATCTATTAGGCATAGATTATGGTACTGGCGGAGTTAAGTGTGTAGTTATAGATGATTCAGGCAGAGAACGTTCTTATGCTTTTGAAGAGTATCCTATCATAACATCCAATCCGGGCTGGTCAGAACATGATTCGGTTAACTATTGGGTTGCTGCCTGCAGGATTATCAGGAAAGCCATTCAGGAAGCCAGAATCAACCATTCAGATGTCAAGGGGGTCGCTGTTTCATCTGCATTACCTTCGCTGGTGCTGGTCGATAAATATGGTAATCCTCTTCACAATGCCTACAATCTGATGGACAAAAGGGCGGTTAAGCAAGTAGAATGGTTAAAAGATAGAATTGGCGAAAAGAAGATCTTCGAAATCTCAAAAAACAGACTTGAGGATCATCCGATAATCGTTAATCTTCTTTGGGAAAAAGAGAACCGCGCCGACAGCTTTAAAGATATCTACAAGGC
>DCVC01000126.1 GCA_002328625.1 Bacteroidales bacterium UBA2198 | reverse complement strand
AAATATGCTGCCAACGCCATGCTGGCAACACGTATCAGCTTCATCAACGAAATTGCCAACCTTTGTGAGCTGCTTGGGGCTGATATAAATAATGTCAGAAAAGGTATAGGCAGTGATTCACGAATAGGTAACAGGTTTATTTATCCGGGTTCAGGTTATGGCGGTTCGTGCTTCCCAAAAGATGTAAAAGCTATTCTCAAAACAGCAACTGACCTTGGTTATTATCTTCAGGTTATTTCAGCTGTCGAGAAGGCTAATGATTATCAGAAGAATGTGGTTTTCAATAAGATGAGAAGCTATTTTAAACATGATCTTAAGAATAAGGTCTTTGCAGTGTGGGGATTGTCATTTAAACCCAAAACTGATGATATAAGGGAATCATCGGCTATTTACCTTATTGAAAAGCTCCTGGAAACAAGAGCAAATGTAAGGGTTTATGATCCTGCTGCTATGGAAGAGACAAAAAAACAATTAAGCAACAGAATATATTATGCGGAAGATCCCTACGACGCGGTAAAAGGTGCTGATGCATTGGCCCTGATGACCGAATGGCCGGAATTCCATCATCCTGATTTCAATAAAATGGCAGAACTGATTAAGAACAAGTTAGTTTTTGACGGGAGAAATATTTATGATCCTGATGAGCTCAGAGGTAAAGGCTTTGAATATTTTGGGATTGGACGCAGATAAAAGCGGGAGGCTGAAGGCGGAAGAATTCCGTTACTTAATGTAACACCGTGGTAAAAAAAAGGCCTTCGGTCAGATTAGAAGGATTGTTGTGTTCCGCTGTGCGGAATCGCGATGACAAGATTCAGGATATAATTAACAATACTATGAAAGGAATAATATTGGCAGGTGGTTCGGGATCAAGGCTCTACCCTATTACAAGTACCATATCAAAACAGATGCTTCCGGTTTATGACAAACCAATGATATATTATCCTCTTTCAGTACTGTTACTTGCAGGAATCAGGGACATTCTTATCATCTCAACTCCACGTGACCTTCCGGGATTCAAAAGTCTTCTCGGAGATGGATCATCCTTAGGCATCCGATTCACTTACACTGAACAGCCTTCCCCTGATGGACTTGCCCAGGCTTTTATACTTGGAGAAAGTTTCATTGGAAATGATACTGTCTGTATGATTCTGGGAGATAATATATTTTATGGTCACGGTTTTGGTGACACGCTCCTGAGGACTGCTGAATTGAAAAAAGGTGCCTGTATTTTTGGATACTATGTCACCGACCCTGAACGATATGGTGTTGTTGAGTTTGATGTGAACAGTAAGGCAGTCAGTATTGAAGAAAAACCTGCAAAGCCCGGATCAAATTATGCAGTAACCGGTCTTTATTTTTATGATAATTCGGTTGTGGAAAAAGCAAGATCCCTGAAACCCTCTGCACGCGGAGAATTAGAAATTACAGACCTAAACAGGCTTTATCTTGAAGAAGGGACACTTGAAGTCAGGATAATGGGAAGAGGTATAGCCTGGCTGGATACCGGGACTTATGAAAGTCTCCTGCAGGCAGCAAATTTCATTGCTACACTTGAACAACGGCAGGGCCTTAAACCTTCATGCATTGAGGAGATTGCATTCAAAAGAGGATTTATAGACAGGGAGCAGTTACTGGCGTTAGCTGAACCTGTAAAAAAAAGCCAGTATGGAAAATATCTTTTGAAAATTGCATTGGAAGAGACTCAAAAGCCTTGAGGAATTAAAGTGAGAAATAGTCTTTTTTTGGAATCAGATGAAAACTATCGAAACAGAATTTAAGGAGCTG
Organism: Bacteroidales bacterium UBA2198; assembly: GCA_002328625.1. Taxonomy (GTDB): domain Bacteria; phylum Bacteroidota; class Bacteroidia; order Bacteroidales; family VadinHA17; genus LD21. The sequence continues at coordinate 3,907 of DCVC01000126.1, read as the reverse complement.
ATAATAATTCAACCACAAGTATTTTCCGACGCAAGAGGTTATTTCTTTGAAAGCTTTAAGCAAGAGGCATTTATTGAAGCTGGTTTGCTATTTAAACCTGTTCAGGATAACGAATCCAAATCTGTGAAAGGGGTAATAAGAGGATTGCATTACCAGCTGAAACCCTTTGAACAGGCAAAGCTGATCAGAGTGGTGACTGGAAAAATATATGATGTGGCTGTTGATTTGCGCACAGAATCTAAGACATATGGTAAATGGTTTGGGATTGATCTTGATTCTGACAGTAAGACACAGCTTTTTATCCCAAAAGGATTTGCCCATGGATTTTCGGTGCTAAGTGATACAGCAGTAATACAATATAAATGCGACAATATTTATAATTCCCGTTACGAAAGAGGAATAGCCTTAAACGATCCGTTTCTTAATATTGATTGGAAAGTTGGAGAAACTGATCGCATTATCAGTGAAAAAGATATGAAGCATCCTTTATTTAAGAATGCTGTTAAGAACTTCTAAGATTTAAAATTATGTCAGTAATTCTGGTTACAGGCGCTGCAGGTCAGCTTGGAAATGAAATAAAGGTTGTTTCAAAGAAGTACTTTGGTTATGAGTTTATTTTCACTGACATTGAAAAACTGGATATTACGGAGGAAAAGAAGGTCAAAGAATTACTAAAAAAAATCCGTCCCGACTGGATCATCAACTGTGCCGCATATAATTCAGTTGACAAAGCTGAAAGTGAATTTGACAAAGCATTGCAGATCAACTCACAGGCTGTCAAGAATATAACTGAAGCGATCAAAGGCAGTGAATGCAGGTTTATTCACCTTTCGACAGATTATGTTTTTGATGGGAAATCAAATGTACCATATAATGAAACATTTGTTACAAATCCACTGGGTGCATACGGGAGGTCAAAGCTGGAGGGTGAAAGAAATGCCCTGATGCATCATGGCACTATGATAATCAGGACATCCTGGTTATATTCATCTTTCGGGAATAACTTTGTTAAAACGATCATTAAGAATGCCCGTGAAAAAGAATCATTGAAAGTTGTTTATGACCAGACAGGTACTCCCACATATGCAGCTGACCTTGCAGAGACAATATTATATATCATAGCCGGAGTGATAAGGAACCAGATTGCTTTTAATGCAGGCATTTATCATTACTCAAATGAGGGAGTCTGCAGCTGGTACGACTTTGCAACAGAAATTATTCATGGAACAGGAATCAGGTGTAAAGTGAATCCGGTACTTACGAAGGAGTACACCACAGCGGCACAAAGACCTCTTTATTCAGTACTGGATAAAAGCAAAATAAAGGAAAACTACGGGTTGATTATTCCTCACTGGAGAACGAGTTTAAAGAAATGTTTGAGGTTGTTAAAATAAAAAAATATTTGCCAATATGTTACCAATAACCGAAATCAGAACAAAAGCCTCACAGTGGCTTGGATCAGAATTCAATGAAGAGACCCGTAATGAGGTCCGGGAAATGCTTGATAAAGACGAGAAGAAACTTATAGACGCTTTTTATCAGGATCTTGAATTCGGAACAGGTGGTCTGAGAGGCATTATGGGTGCCGGAACCAACAGGATGAATATTTATACTCTTGGTATGGCCACACAGGGTCTATCGAACTATATCATCAAACAATTCGGTCAATCGGGAATAAGGGTTGCTGTGGCACACGATTGCCGCAATAACAGCAGATATTATGCTGAAACCACGGCAGATATTTTTTCTGCAAACGGATTTGATGTGTATCTTTTTGAAGCTCTGCGCCCTACACCAGAACTCTCTTTTGCAATAAGACATTATAAATGCCAGAGCGGTGTCGTGATAACTGCATCACACAATCCTTCTGAATACAATGGCTACAAGGCATATTGGAACGATGGTGGGCAGGTTGTTCCACCGCATGATAAAGGCATCATCGATGAGGTGCGTAAAATAAAATCAGTTAAGGAAATAAAATTCAAAAGAGAAAAAAAGAAAATTAAAATAATAGGAAAAGAGACTGATGCTCTGTTCCTGCAGGAGGTTTTGAAAATGAGACTTAATCCTGATATAATAAATGAATTCAGTGATATTGGGATAGTATTTACACCTATCCATGGAACCGGGGGAACACTGATACCAGATGCACTAAGATTATTTGGATTCAGGAATATTATCAGTGTACCGGAACAGGATAAGGTTGATGGAAATTTCCCGACGGTCAAATCTCCGAACCCGGAGGAGCCCGATGCGTTAAAAATGGCAATTGACAAAGCTATTCAAACGGGCGCTGAGCTGGTCATGGCTACTGATCCCGACGCTGACAGACTTGGAATAGCGGTAAAGGATAAACATGGAAATTTTGTCCTTCTCAACGGGAATCAGACCGGAGTAATCCTGACATATTATATTCTTTCACAATATAAAGAAAGGAACAAGTATAAAGGTAATGAATACATCATCAAGACAATAGTCACTACTGATCTGCTTGACAAGATTGCTGAAAGCTTCAGGGTAAAATGTTACAATGTGCTTACAGGCTTTAAATTCTTTGCAGAACTTATGAGGAAGCTTGAAGGGAAGGAGACATATATAGGCGGCGGTGAAGAAAGTTATGGTTTCCTGCCGGGAGATTATGTAAGAGATAAAGATGCTGTGGCATCCTGTGCACTGGTGGCTGAAGCAACAGCCTGGGCAAAAAGCAGAGGTATGTCACTATATGAATTGCTTATCGACATTTATGTCAGCTATGGAATTTATAAAGAAAAGCTTATCAATTTAGTCAGAAAAGGTAAAGAAGGAGCTGATGAAATAAAAGGAATGATGAAAAGTTACAGGAATGACCCGCCTGAAGAAATAAACAGGAGTAAAGTTGTCAGGATTGACGACTATGAAACTCTGATATCTGTGAATTATGTAACAGGAGAAAAGAATAATATCGGGATGGTAAAATCTGACGTACTTCAATTTTTTCTTGAAGACGGAACAAAAATTTCTGTAAGGCCCTCAGGAACTGAGCCCAAAATTAAATTTTATTTCAGTGTCAATACCAAACTCGAATCATCATTAAAATTCGAAGAGACTGAAAAGCTGCTTGACCAGCGGATACAGGGGATAATTGCAGATATGAAACTATCTTGAAGTCCTGACGGGCTTCGCCCTGTCTTAGAGTCTTAGAGTCTTACAGTCTTGCAGTTTTGATATCTTTGTTATAAGACTTAATGACTGCGAAGCGTCCAGACAGCGAAGCATCAGGACATAAATCTATTCTCCTATTATCTTTACCAGTACTCGTTTGCGGCGTTTTCCATCGAATTCTCCGTAGAATATCTGTTCCCATGGACCAAAATCCATACGGCCGTTAGTTACTGCCACCACCACCTCCCTTCCCATCAGAGTCCGCTTGATATGTGCATCAGCATTGTCTTCGAAACCGTTATGCTTATACTGCGAATAAGGCTTTTCAGGGGCAAGCTTTTCGAGCCATACTTCAAAATCATGATGCAGGCCCGATTCGTCATCATTTATAAAGACTGATGCAGTAATGTGCATTGCATTGACGAGTATTAGCCCCTCCTGAATTCCTGACTCATTCAGGCATTTTTCAATCTGTCCGGTTATATTTATAAAAGCACGGCGGGTTGTGGTTTCAAACCAGAGTTCTTTGCGGTATGATTTCATGTTTTTTCCGGAAAGTTAAAATAATAATCTGAAAGTGTTCATCTGTAAATCCATACTGTTAAATTGTTAATTCTTAATTGATTATTAACCAGTTATTTTAGTAAATTGGTATTATGAAAATAAGCCGCTTCCTGGTCTCCTAAAATAACCCGTTGAATTGTTGTATTAATAATCAATATGAACAACATTCTGCTGAAACTGGTATTTGTGATGCTGGTAACCT
>DCVC01000257.1 GCA_002328625.1 Bacteroidales bacterium UBA2198 | reverse complement strand
TGTAAACAAAAATCAATTATCTTTGTCCTATATATACGATAGGATATATAGGTTATAATATAATTCAATGAAAATGAAATACAAACTAACCAGAGTTTTGATGCTGATCATGGCTGTAGCAGCATTGAGCTCCTTTGGGAAATCATATGAATTATCAAAAGAAGGCAATGAGATCCATATCAACGGCACTTCGAACCTTCACAACTGGAATATGATTGTTGTTGAAAGCAGTTGTGAAGCAGAATTTGACACAGAGGGATTATTGCTCAAAAGCATTAACAAAGTGAACTTCAGCTGTAAACCCACAGATATCAGAAGCAACAGCAACCTGATGGACAGAAAAACATACGACGCCCTCAGGTCAAATAGATTTCCTGCTATTAAGTTCAGCCTTTCATCCGGCGCTGATATAAAATCTGCCGGCCGGAATTTCAGAGGAACAATGATAGGGGACCTTGTTGTAGCCGGAGTGACAAAAACAGTTGAAATACCATTCACAGGCACTGTTAATGATGATGACACAATAAGAGTGGAAGGATCGGTTGAACTTAAAATGAGCGATTTCAACATTTCTCCTCCTACCGCCCTTCTGGGAACACTTAAAACCGGCGACTTAATCGCAGTCTCATTTTCCCTGAAGCTGTTAAGTAAGTCGTGATCAGTTAAAAATCAATAATTTATCAGAATATTAAGACAATAGTGTACAAATATTAATCAATGTAAAAATTTAAATGAAAAAAATATTCATGATAGTAATGTCGGGCATCTTCTTCATCAGTGCCTCAGGACAGCAGTTTGAAGAGTCTGTAACAACAGTAGAAAATCTGACTAAGCCAGAAGTATCGGTTGGAGCTGATTTTGCCATGCAATTCCAGGCTTTAAGGCATCATGCAGATGTTGACCTTGTTCCGCTTGGATCAAATATAAACCTTCCGACAGCAAACCTGGTCGTTAATGCGATACTTGCCGAAGGCCTTAAGGTTAACCTTACAACTTACCTCTCTTCAAGGCACCATGTTGAGGCATGGGTAAAGGGTGGATATCTGCTGATTGACAGGCTCCCTTTTTTCAAATCGCGGTTCACCGAAAAGTTGATGGATTTTATGACTTTCAAGGTGGGTGTTATGGAAATCAATTTCGGGGATGCTCATTTTCGCAGGTCAGACAATGGTCGTGTAATAAACAATCTTTTTATCGGCAACTACATAATGGATGCGTTCACTACTGCCCCGGCTTTTGAAGCCCTTTTCCGCAGTAACAGCATTCTTTTAATGGGAGCCGTATCAACAGGAACACTTAAACCGGCCCTCGTTGGTTACAGCGCAGGAACCCAGGCGTACACCCCGTATAACATCCATGAGGAACTGGCATTTTACTGGAAAGCAGGTTATGATCAACAGATAAGTGATGACTTCCGGCTGAGGTTGACATTATCGGGATACCATGCTTCAAATCATCATTTTGGTTCACTGTATTACGGTGACAGAACAGGCTCTCGCTATTATCTGGTGATGAACAGGGTAAATAACAGCCCTGACGATGTAGATCCGGCGAAAAATCATATGTCAGGTACATGGGGCCCCGGTTTTACCGATAAGGATAACTCAATTATGCTGAACCTTTTTACCAGGTACAGGTTCCTTGAGCTTTTTGGGACATATGAGACAGTGAAAGGGACTCCGGCATTTGGAGGTTCTGAGTTTAATTATTCACAGATTGCCGTTGAAGGACTTCTACGTTTCGGGAAGGATGACAGGTTCTTTGGAGGTGCGAGGTTCAATTATGTAAAGAATAATACCGACAGCTCGGTGAACAGACTGCAGATAAGCGCAGGATGGTTCCTCACACCTGACATTCTCTTGAAAGCAGAATACGTCGACCAGAATTACAGCAATTTTACCATTTATGGAGGAACCGGAGGATTCAACGGACTGATGGTTGAAACCACGATATCATTTTAAACTTTGTTATGAAAAGTTGAAGGTTTGAATATTTCAGAGTATGATATTAAAAAAAGGTGACTGGTACTTGTTTTTGGAAACTCAAATCCGGGTTATTCTGATAACAGGCAACCAGCAAGTAACCAGTAACAGACAACCAGTTACTTAAGGAAATAAATGAAAAGAAAATTGCTGATATTATTTTTTTGTGCTCCACTGCTGGCAGCATGGAATAATAAATACGATAAAAAACCGGGAAAAGAATCCCATTCGGGATTTATCAATATCACGGTTGAATCCAACGTAAACAAGCTTTTCTTTAAATATGAACTCAAGTCGTTGTGCATCACTGTCACCGACAGGGTAAAAACATCCACTGTGCTCGATACGTCCGTTTCCATTATCAGGGTACCGGTTAAAGAATTCAGGAGCACCAACCTTTTTGTTTACAAAGAATTTCTGGAACTGCTTAAGGCCGAGGCATATCCGTACCTTGAAATTGGTATTCCTCAAACTCCGGCCTCCCTTTACCAGACTGACGGATCGGTAGTGCTTAAAGGTATTTCTGTAACAGTTGCAGGATTATCAAGATATTACGATATAAACTGTACTGTTGATAGAATTGATAATGATACTCGTTTCTTAAACGGGATATTAAGAATAAAACTTACTGATCTTGAAATAGAGCCACCGGTAAAATGGTCTGGCCTGGTGAGAGTCAGAAATGAAATTATTGTTAAATTTGGCATATGTATCAATAACTTCTTTGAATCAAAGGTTAAGACCTGAAAATTGAGATTCAACACAAAAATAAGATATGGAATCAGAGCAATGCTGGAGATTGCTCTTGATGAAACGGAAAATGGTGTTTTTCAGAAGGATATAGCACTTCGCCAGAGGATCTCCGTAAAGTATCTCGATAACATTATTGCTTCCCTGAAAGTATCAGGCCTGATAATTAATAATAAAGGCAGAAAGAGCGGATACAGGCTCTCGCAAAAGCCATCCGAAATAAAACTTTTAGATATTTACAAAGCCTTTGAACCCGCAATTGCCATTGTAGATTGCATGGAGCATGGCTATGACTGCAAACTCTCAAAGACATGTGGTGTAAGGGCTTTCTGGGAAGGTCTGAACAATCAGATCGTATTATACTTCCAGTCGTTCACTCTTGAAGACCTTTTAAAGGAACATAAAAGCAGGATATGATCTTCCTCTTAATAATTTTATTTTTATTACACGGCTGAAATCCTCTTATTTAATATAAAAATTATCATTTTTGTAGTAGTAAAAATATTAGGAATATTCATGTCCTGATCCTGCAGAAAATGAACTACATCGATTTCATAATAATTATCCTGCTGGTATTTGGAGTAGCCCGTGGATTTATTGAAGGATTCGTAAAAGAACTTGCCTCCCTGCTCGCCCTAATACTGGGTATATGGGGTGCAATAAAATTCTCGTCATTCACCGCCGGAAGGCTCTACGATTATTTTGATATGACAGGAGAATATGTGGGGATCATTGCGTTCCTGATCACATTTATCCTGATTGTTATCGTAATCCATTTCGCTGGTATTATTGTTGACAGGTTTGTCGATACAATATCACTGGGATTTTTAAACCGGATTGCAGGCACTATTTTCGGCCTTTTCAAAACCGCACTTATCCTGAGTATAATATTTGTTGTACTTAATGCTATTGATGCCAGGCACTCTTTCCTGCCAAGGGCAAAGATTGAGCAATCGAGACTTTATAATCCAATTGCCGATATAGCTCCCGCTCTCTTTCCAATTATCGGAGAGGGATCGTTTAACCATAGTTTCGACAGATTTAAAAAGAAGCCGGATGAGGTACCCATTTGACCTGGTTTGTTATATTTGCAATTCTTAAAAAAGTATTTATGAATTTTGTTGAAGAACTGAGATGGCGGGGCATGATACATGATATAATGCCGGGTACCGAAGAATTGCTTGAAAAGGAAATGACAACAGCCTATGTCGGATTTGATCCGACTGCTGATTCATTGCATATCGGGCACATGGTAAGCGTGATGATGCTGAAACACCTTCAGAGAGCCGGACACCAACCAATTGCACTACTGGGCGGAGCAACCGGCATGATAGGTGATCCGTCAGGACGTTCCTCGGAAAGAAATCTTCTTAATGAAGCAGAATTGAAGCATAATCAGGAGTGCATCAGAAAACAACTTATTAAGTTTCTCGATTTTGCACCCGAAACTGCCAACAGGGCTATTCTTGTGAATAATTATGACTGGATGAAGCAATACTCTTTCCTTGGCTTCATAAGGGATATTGGGAAGCATATAACCGTGAACTATATGATGACCAAGGATTCGGTTAGAAAGCGTATCAGTGCTGAGTCGGCCCAGGGCATGTCGTTTACTGAGTTCTCATACCAGCTGGTACAGGGTACAGATTTTCTTCATCTGTACAATGAATATAACTGTAAACTTCAGATGGGAGGGTCGGATCAGTGGGGTAACATTGTTACCGGGACCGAACTGATACGGCGCAAAATAGGCGGGGAAGCTTACGCATTGACATGCCCGCTTATAACCAAATCGGATGGTTTAAAATTCGGCAAGACAGAGGCAGGGAATGTATGGCTTGATCCTGATAAGACTTCTCCATATCATTTCTACCAGTTCTGGCTGAATGTTTCCGACGAGGATGCAGCAAAGTATATCAAAATATTTACCCTCCTCGGCCGTGAAGAGATTGAGAACCTAATATCCGAACACTCCCTTTCGCCTCATGACAGAATGCTCCAGAAACGCCTGGCGGAAGAGGTTACTATTATGGTTCATTCACCGGATGAATATAATGCAGCAATTGAGGCTTCACAGATACTTTTTGGCAAAGGGACAACCGAATTCTTAAAAAGAATGAGTGAAAATACTTTCCTTTCAGTCTTTGAGGGAGTTCCGGTTTTTAATATCAAAGTGGAACTGTTGAAGGCAGGGATCAGTGTAACAGAACTTTGTGCTGAACATTCATCAGTCTGTGCATCAAAGGGAGAACTGCGGCGTCTTGTTCAGGGCGGAGGCCTGAGCATAAATAAAGTAAAAATTGACAATCCGGAAAGAATAATCCGATCCGACTATTTATTGAATAACAAATATCTTCTTGTACAGAAAGGTAAGAAAAACTACTATCTGCTGAAGGTTGTTTGAAGCTATCGAACGAAATCAGCCGCAATTATTGAGACATCATCAAAAAGACGGGGATTATTATCAGGGATGCCAAGTTTTTCGAACATCTGCTGAATATTATTTCCTACAGGTTCTGAATTGGCGATATGCCTTATTATTTCTCCCGTACCAATTTCCTTCCCTTCTTCATCCTTCAGCTCGGAAAGGCCGTCAGTATAGCATACAATTTTAGAATAGTTACTGATCACTATAGTATCCTCTTCAACGACAGGAAACTCATCAAGCATTCCTATGCCGATACATTTCGAATGGAGATGCTGTAATTCTCCGGTTACAGTATTATAAAGCACGGGGGAATTATGAGCAGCATTGATATATTCAAGGATACCCGTCTGAGAATCATAACGGGCAATAAAAAAAGTGATAAATTTTTCCCCGGCAGTATTTGCAATTGTTAATAAATTAAGTTTTTCAAGAAGTGTTCCAAGGTCAATACCGGAAGTAAAAAGGGCCCGCAGACTTGCCTGGAAGTTTGACATCAGTATTGCGGCGGAGATTCCCTTCCCGGAAACATCAGCGATGCAAAATCCAGTTTTGTTTTCAGAAAGGCTTATGCAATCATAATAATCGCCGCCTACTTCGTAATGCGGAAAGTAAAAACCATTTACAACAAGGTTCTTGCCTTTAGGCATCCTGTTGTTGTCGGGGATAAGGTTTTGCTGCATTCTTGCAGCGAGTTCGAGCTCCCTTTTTATGGCTTCCTGGCGCAGGCTTTCGTTAAATAACCTTATGTTTTCAATTGCAACCAGAATAATGCTTGAAATGGTCTGGATGAAATTAAGGTGTTTAATAACCGGGCTCACTCCTTCTCCTTCCTCCTCAATGTCTCCAATAAATACATAAGCAAGAGGTACATTGTTGTTATAGACAGGTATTACTATATCTACCGCTTCAAAATATGGATTATCTGTTACAAATTCAATCTCAGTGATTCTGAGTAAATCAGTTTCAACATCTATCTTTTCTTCGAGCTGATTCGAAAACCCACCGTTAAGAAGACATTCCCATGTTAGTGATCGTTTAAAGATCAATATTTTGCCAATGCCAAGGTCGTTTCGCAGTATCGATTCATACTTACTTAAAAGATCTTCGGTTGGCAGATTGGCGTTTATTGACAATGTTATATCAAGCAAGGCATCAAGCTTGAATTTGGATATCCTTAATCTGTCTTTTGAAGATTTATGGTTTTTCATTCTCAAGGTTATGCTTTGACCCTTTCAACATAGCTTCTATCCCTTGTATCCACTTTGATCTTATCACCCGTATTAATAAACAGAGGCACCATAATTGTTCCCCCGGTCTCAATTTTGGCCTGTTTAAGAGTATTTGTGGCAGTATC
>DCVC01000062.1 GCA_002328625.1 Bacteroidales bacterium UBA2198 | reverse complement strand
ATTTTAAGTTGGCTTAGATTCGGTTAAAGCCTGGAAAAATGCAAGAAGGTGGAATACTGATCGTTTCTTACAATTTATAAAAAACTTGACTTTGTTCTAAACAAGGTTTAACTTGCATAATGAAATATAATTCAGATGCCAGGCATAATTGAAGGATATAATTACGACATCTTTATCAGCTACCGTCAGAAGGACAACAAAGGCGACAGGTGGGTGAGCGAGTTTGTTGATTCTTTAAAGATAGAACTCGAATCCACCTTCAAGGAAGAAATACGCGTTTATTTTGACATTAATCCTCATGGTGGGCTGTTGGAGACACACGATGTAGATGCTTCTTTAAAAGAAAAACTGAAGTGTCTGGTCTTTATCCCAATCATATCCCGCACTTATTGCGACCCGAAATCATTTGCATGGGAACATGAGTTTAAGGCGTTTGTTGAGCTTGCTTCAAAGGATCAGTTTGGATTGAAGGTAAAACTGCCTGATGGGAATGTGGCTGGCAGGGTGCTTCCGATTCGTATTCATGACTTAGATATTGCAGATATTAAGGAATGTGAATCGGTGCTGGGAGGAGTACTTCGAGGTATTGAGTTCATTTATAAAGAACCTGGAGTAAACAGGCCTCTTTCCTCAAAAGACAATGAGGAGAAAAATCTGAATAAAACAAATTACAGAAATCAAATTAATAAAGTTGCCCTTGCCATAAGAGAGATTATCACCTCAATAGGAAAATTGAGGCCACAACAAGAAGGAGAATCAAAGGAGGTTTTTAATCCAGTATCCTTCCCTCAGAAAAATCTTAAAACAAGAATCATTGCAGGATCTGTATTATCTTTAGCATTGGTGGTTCTTGGTTTTTTATTTATTCCAAAACTGTTTAAATCAGAAGAACAACTTGAAAAATCTATTGCCGTACTACCCTTTATTAATGATAGTCGTGATGAAGAAAATGCATACTTCATCAATGGCATCATGGATGAGATCCTGAACAATCTGCAAAAGATCAAGGAATTCAGGGTTCTTTCGCGAACTTCAACTACACAATTCAAAGGTACAGACAGACCCACTATTCCTGAAATCGCGAAAAAGTTGAATGTAAACTACTTAGTTGAGGGAAGCGGACAAAAATATGGCAATAAATTTGTTCTTCGGGTACAGCTCATCGCAGCAAATAATGAAAGACATCTTTGGGGAAAATCTTATGACAGGGAAATACAGCAGACTACTGATATTATAAATGTACATCGTGAAATTGCACAGCTAATTGCATCTGAACTTAAAGCATCACTTACACCTGAGGAAAAACAACTTATAAGGAAAAATCCGACTGATAATCTTGAAGCTTATAACCTCTATCTGAAAGGCACTTACTGGTATCAAATGATGACTGAGGAAGGATTCCAGAAAGCTTCAATGTATTTTGAACAGGCACTCCAAAAGGATCCAAACTATGCACTTGCTTATCTCGGATTGGCAAATGCAAATGGGACCTATACATTTTGGGGAAATGTTCCTCCAAAAAAGGGTTTTTCAAAAGTAATTGAATATGTAAATAAGGCTTTAAAAATAGATAGCACCCTCGCTGAAGCATATTGGATACTTGGTAATCATTATACATATGATGTCTGGAACTGGAAAGAGGCAGAACGGAATTATAAACATGCCCTTCAGATAAATCCTAATTCTTCCATAATTCATGCAGATTATTCTAGTTTGCTCTCAATTATCGGGCATCACAAAGAAGCCATCTCTGAGGCAAAAAGAGCCCAGGAGCTTGATCCGCTTTCCGCTGATATTAATTTATATTTAGGTCGTGCGTTATATTGGGCTGGTCAATATGATATGGCGATAGAAGAAATACGGATGACACTGGCAATCAATCCTGATTACTTCCCTGCACACTTTGCCATCGGATTGGCATATTATTCAAAACATATGTACAAAGAGGCAGTCGAGGATTGGGAGAAAGCATTTGGCCTTTCAGGCGGAAATCCAATTATGACCTCATGGCTTATTAGTGGTTATTATATAGTCGGGGAAAAAGATCTTGCTGATAAACTATTTGATGGTTTAAAGAAAAGGTCAGAAAATGAATATGTACCTGCAACATCATTTTATCTTATCCATATGGTTCGTGGAGAAGAAAAAATGGCTTTGGACTGGTTAAAAAAAGCCTGTGATGAACATGATACAATGCTTCCGTGGTTCAAGAGTAGTATTCCTGAAGGATCGAGGGATATGGAACTGCTCAAGGAAGTGGGACTTTAATGATAGTCGGCAAGAAATAATCCATTATTCGATAGTTACGCAATGAATAAGACAAAGAATATAATTGGAAAAGTCAGTGACCTCGATCACATTTGGCCGTAATATATTGACAACTCCAATCCAGAGTTAAATCCTTGTTGCTACCAAATGTATGTTTTGTGCTTTCAGACCGTCTTTTGAAGTGGTTAAAGAAGGACGGATTTTGAGGGTGTATCTGACGGCAAAAATGAATCAAAGATGTTTCGATTTAATTATCTTTATGGTATCACAATTTGTGACACCATCTGAATATGAGCAAATTACCAATCCTTAAAGAATCAAACCTGGCAAGTCTGATCTACTTGATCAGAGGTGAAAAAGTTATGCTCGATACAGATTTAGCAAAGCTTTATGATTTAGAAACCAGAGTATTAAAACAGGCAGTCCGAAGAAATCTTGATAGATTTCCGAAAGATTTTATGTTTGAACTTACAGGTGAAGAAATAGATCATATGGTATCACAAGGTGTGATACCTTCAAAACAAATATTTGGTGGTGCCAAACCTTTTGCATTTACGGAACAGGGAATCACAATGCTTTCAAGTGTATTAAATAGTCGTATAGCTATTCAGGTAAATATCGCGATCCTTAGAACTTTCGTAAAACTAAGACAACTATTAATCGGGCATAAAGATCTTGCTGAGAAAATAGAAAGAATGGAACAAAAATATGATGAACAATTTAGAATCATATTTTCCGCGATTCAACAAATGCTCCAGGAAGAGAGTAAACCAAGACCAAAAATTGGTTTCAAACAAAAAGAAAAATAATACCCTGCTTATAACGCGGGCAATGTAAAAATGCAATAAAAATTCTTTTTTCTGTTCAGGATTTTTGTAATTTAGTACACGATCTCGCTTTATTTAATAATTATTTTATACCTCGTGTGCTATGTTTGACTTTCGTAAACTTGATGTCTATCATCAGGCAAAGGGATTTTGCCTGATGATTTCAAAAACCATCCTTTCTGGTAAATTTGACAAAACCGTGAGTGATCAGCTCCGAAGAGCCTCTTTAAGTATCATGCTGAATATTGCAGAAGGCTCATCAAGATTCAGCAATAAGGATCGGAAGAACTTCATGATAATTGCCAGGGGCAGTGCCTTTGAATGTGCTGCAATCCTGGAATACATGTTTGAATCATCTGCAATAACTGAAGAAAAGTTCCACATTTACACTGCTAATCTTGAAGAAATATCAAAAATGCTGTATGGTATGATTCGTAACCTGGACAAGTAGCAGAATATTTGTTGTTTTTCTCATACACACTCTCACTCTCACACCCTCTTTTGTGCCAGTCCTGACGCACTGACTGCAAGCGTCAGGGATCAGGATGCTCACCGCTTGCGTCAGCATTTGGTGGCAGGATTTGGAAGAAAATGGATGTTTTTGACCGAATAAATTAAGTGAAAATATCCTTCCTCTCAATACTCTTAAACTGTAAAGGTTAATTTAAACCAACCGAACATATTTTTGAACATAATAAAGGTTTTTTTCCCTTTCCATTTTCATCCACGGGAAATGTTTGAATAAGAGTATCGTTTTTGAGTTCCATAAGCATTTTTAGTTTGTTACCAACATATGCTGGATTATAATGCCATAAAACCTGTTCTTCATATTTGTTGCCATCTAATGTATAGGATCCGCTGTCGCAATGGTCCATAAATGTCGTATCAATTTTAAATCTCCCAATTTAAGAACAGTACTTTTCTGACCAAACTTTAATATCACTCCCAGTTTATCGTCAAATTGAACATCTGACCTGCCAGATGTGGTCAGCCAGCCAGGCTCTTGTAGATCATAAACGAATTGACACCATAGGTTTGGAATTAAATTGACTTTTAGATAGATTTGCCGAAAATCATTCCAATCTTTATTTGTATGTTTCAAAAAAGCAGATGGTTTTATTCGGGATTTCTGGCTTTTCTGCTTATTCTTATTTCGTGTTCCAGACCACTGGAATGGCCGGAATCGCCTTTGTATGTTTTCGAGTTGGGAGAACCTGATACTACCCAGCCAGCAGACCTGAAAAGTGCATTGGACAAGATTGTGGGTCATTATGCACACTATGATGTTGTGGCATATGAAGACACAACAACCAGGACCACAATGAGGACCTTTATCGTTTCATACGGATTTACTGATTTTTATCTGGAGGATGGCAAACTTATGCAGTCGGACCGCTTTGTCCATGCGGAACAAAAACTAAGCAGAAAAAATGCTGAATCGGTATTCAGGGATGAGGCTGTACAGGCCATCAAACCCAGGGTCAGGGAAGTTGAACTATTCCGGAAAGACGAAATATGGCATATTTACAGTCCCGAGAGCCCCTGCCTTCTGGGAATTGAGGGAGACCCGATGAAACCTCTTTCGACCGATCCTAATGATCCCAACTTAACAGATCCTGATAAGGATGGTCATCCCGGCGTTACTGTTCAGATCAGCGTGGGGAAATTTTTCAGGGGTGAGATTTATATAATACGAAGGGAGATCTTCAGCAATTATATGACGCTTAACAACAACGGAATCCTGAGTGGATACGTTATTGACAGATCTGAGCAATTCGTTGTCGGAGCCTCAAAAAAAATACTGAACCAGGAATCTCATAATTATCAACATAATGATAAGGGGCTTAGTCCGGTACTGTTGGTTAAGGTCGATCCGGACATTGATACTTATGATGAATTAATGCAGATAAGAGATGAAATCTTCCCGAAAGAGCCGGAATTCTATTCAAAGAAAAAATAGAAGGGATGATCCGGGAACCATCGGAAGGAAAACTGTGACGGTCTACCCTCATTAGGAAGAATTAAAATCAAGTCCAGAAACCTGTTAAAAATATGTCCGAAAAACCATTAGAACAGAAAAATATTTCCACCGGGAATGTCTTAAATGCTGAAAGCATAAAAGAATTATGGTCGAAAACCTACAATATTGAAGGGAAATCCGACTGGTCGCATATCCTGCCCTATTACGATGAAAACATATATTTCAGGGACTCAATCCAGGAGCTCCATGGAATTGAAGATTTTAAAGCAATGACCAGGAGGCTCACCGACCGGTCAAAAGATCTGTCAATGAAAATAATTAGGACTGCTCAGCATGACAGGGCTATATTTATCGAATGGGAAATGACAATAAAGTATAAGAAAAATCCAAGTTCGGTCTTATATGGTACCAGCAGGGTAACCCTGAACGATGAAGGAAAGATAATTGAACAAAGGGACTATTACGATCTCTGGGGTGATATCTTTGACAATATTCCAAGGTTCGGGAAGGCATACAGACGGTTTATGAAAAAGAAATTTGGTTGATGCAGTAATGAACAGGATTATGATATCCAAATATTTCAGGAAATACCAGTGGTCGAACATCGCCGCAATGATCAAAAACAACGGGCGGGATCCAAAGATCTGTACCAGTGATTTCAGGGACCGGCTTGTGGTCATCAGCGGTGCTACATCGGGAATTGGATACCATACGGCAAGAAAATTTGCCTCGCATGGAGCAAGGCTTCTGTGCATTAACCGGAATGAGCAAAAAAGCGAGGCCCTTAAAGCCGAAATCGAAAAAGATTTTGGCGTCAGCTGCAACTACATCATTGCCGATCTGAGCAATCTGAATGATATGTACAATACCGCTGAAAAACTTGGTAAGATTACTGCCCCTATCGATGTGCTTATTCATAATGCAGGAATCTATCTTACCAGAAGAGAGCTTACCCCCGAAGGATTTGAAAAGGTTTTTGCGGTACATCATCTTTCCTCATTTATCATAAATATTCTGTTGAGTAACAAGTTAAAATCCCAGGGAAGAGCCAGGATTATACTGGTCAATTCAGAAGGTCACCGTTTTGCAGCCTGGGGTTTGCGGTCCGACGATCTTAACTGGGAGAAACGACGTTATTCAGGACTGAAAAGTTATGGTTCAGCCAAGCTTGCCCAGCTCCTTTCAATGCTTCTCCTTGCCGAGTATTTCAGACCATGGGGTGTTACCATAAATGCCCTGCATCCGGGGGCAGTAAGATCAGAGACCGGTCGTGAAAACGGTGCTGTTTACCGCTGGATTAAAGAACACATATATAATAAGATACTGAGACCGACCGAGATCTCGGCTGAGTCCATCTACTACCTTGGAGTTTCAGATGAGGTGAATGGAGTAAGCGGAAAATTCTTTAACCTGACCACCGAAGAAGAACCTGCACCCCCCGCACTTGACAAGGAGGCTGCCTATGAACTCTGGGCCAGATGTGTGGAAATGACAGGTGTAAAGGACATAATTAGCAAATCATAAAAAGTATGTCTGAAAAAAAATACGATTCAGTAATTGTTGGCGGCGGTATCGCCGGACTTACCTGTGGTGCCTTTCTCGCTAAAGAAGGCCGTCGTGTATTGATAATTGAAAAAAACAGGGAATGCGGGGGTTTGGTGAATTCCTTTTCACACAATGGTTTTCAGTTTGATGCCGGGATAAGAGCTCTCGAAAATGCAGGAATTATTTTTCCTATGCTAAAAGAACTGGGGATTGAACTAGATGTCGTTAAAAGTCCTGTCAGTGTTGGAGTTGAAAAAGAATTACTTGATATCGAGGACATTAAAAGTCTGAATGAATACAGTAACCTGTTGAAGAGACTGTATCCTGAAAGTGAAGCTGAAATTGATCATATCATAAGGATAATCCGGAAAGTGATGAAACACATGGATGTGCTTTACGGTGTCGATAATCCTAATTTTAAAGATATGAGTCGTGACAGGACCTATCTCTTCAGGGAATTTCTTCCGTGGCTTCCGAAATTCCTGGTTACATTAAGAAAAATCAACCGCATGAATGTCCCGGTTGAGCCATACCTGGAAAAGATTGTCATAAATCCATCGCTCAGAGATATTATTTCGCAGCATTTCTTCAGGAATACTCCTGCCTTTTTTGCCCTTAGCTATTTTTCACTCTACCTCGATTATTTCTACCCGAGGGGCGGGGTGGGCAAACTGACTGAAGCTGTTGAAAAGTGTTTTCTTGAATTGGGTGGCGAGATAATCAGGGAGACTGTTATTGAAAAGGTTATGCCTTCTGAAAAATATGCAAGTGATCAGAATAGCGTTAAATATCTTTATCAAAATCTTGTCTGGGCCGCCGATCTTAAAACTTTCTACAGGATTACCTCAACAGAGGGCTTATCTGTAAAAATCAGAAGTGAATTTGAAAAGGTTAAAAGCCGGCTGCTGGAAAAAAGAGGCGGCGATTCCGTTTTCACACTTTTTGTTGAGGTGGACGAACCAGCAGAGTACTTCAGAAGTATTGCAAACGGACACTTCTTTTATTCACCATCCAGGAAGGGATTGGGTGAAATACGATGGAGCGGACTCGACACTATTTTAAAGGCACCAGGCGGACAGGAGAGGTCAGAAATACTAAGGTGGCTCGATAAATTTCTTGCTCTGAATACCTACGAGATTTCAGTCCCGGCACTTAAAGATCCTGACCTGGTTCCGGAAGGCAAAACAGGACTTATTATCAGCATCCTTGCCGATTATGATCTGTTTAAGATGATCAATGATGCAGGCTGGTATAAGGAGTTTATTACAGAACTGGAAGAGCGTATCTTCAGGATACTTTCCGATTCGGTTTATCCCATATTAAAGAAAAAGGTCATTGACTATTTTTCGTTTTCCCCTCTCAGCTATGAAAAGAGGATTGGTTCTTCTGAGGGAGCAATTACAGGATGGTCTTTCTGCGAACCTGTTCCTGTAATCAATAAAATCCTGGCTGCCAACAGTGCAGTTATTACGCCGATACCTTCAACATATCAGGCGGGACAATGGACATTTAGTCCGGCCGGAGTACCCATGTCCATACTCACCGGCAAACTTGCTGCCCGCAGAATCTTAGACACCTGATTATTCCAGTCTGTTAAGGGATCCACACAGACACTTCAGGCTAACAGTTATATTTTTAACTTTGAGTATTTAATACAGGTCAAAAAAACCTGAACCTAAAATATCAAAAACAGAAGTACCATTATTATTGCAGTAATTGCAATTCCGGCAACGATCTGTTTTATTATTGTCCTGGCAGAGAAAGTCTTGAATTCTTCGGCGTCAGCAAGCTTGTTATACTTGCTGATTAAATCATCACGGTCCTTAACTATCGTATAACACCCCGGGCTGTCAGCAATATAGTGCTGTGCAAAAGGGAAGCATATAACCGCACTGATTTCCGGATTTGCCAGTCCTGGGAAAAGCGTATTTTCTGTTATGTGAATATCCTCTGGAGGAATATCCAACGCTTCCACCACTTCTGCCGGATCAAATATCACGGCAAAAGGAATATCTTCCCCTTTGACATATCTCTTGCAGTGACCTATTGATGTATTCCCCATAAGCCAGAGTTGCTGATCAAGTCTTCGTAATTTTCCTCTTCTTATGCTGCCTGTAAATAAAAGCTTTCTGTTTGTCATCTCTTCCTGAATATCCAGGAAGACTTCTCCCTTTGAATTCGTTGTGAAAATTGCTCTTTTACAGTTTGGATCATCAATACCTTTGGTTGGCATGGCAATAATGGTATTGCTTAATATATCGATGAAAATGAAAGATAACAACCCGGTTCTTTTATCTGTCGCAATAAGATAAGCCTCCATTCTTGTACCCCAGAAAGTACTTGCACGTGCACTGAGATTACCAATTCCCATGTAATAATCCGGCTCGTCATCAGTAAATAATCTAGTCTTTGAAAGCTCATACCGATCGGGGAGCATTGATTTTGCAAGTTCAATATCAGCCAGTTTAAAAAACAAAAAAAGACTATAAGGATCAATTGCAAAGCCTATATATGGAGTATTTTTTGAAGCACGGTGCAGCAATCGCTTCAAAACTACCGATGGTAATAATCCTTTTAGCTTCTGGAAGAAGAGGAGATCGCTGACTTCCATAGGATTGATCAGGCCTTCAACTACTTTGATGAATTTTTCATTGTTTTGTATTTCCATAGGTCAGATTGCAAATAAAAATGAAGAGCTTTTGAATTTATTGTCACAAAAGACATTGAATGTTGTCGTTGAGAACTCGTTCTAATCAAAACTATATGAATTGATTGTATCCGATCGGACAGATAAGAAATTAGTTTGTCCACAGTAATTATTAATATCTTCAAAATTATTTAACTACGAAATAGCCATTTCATCGCATTCATTGAAGTCACATATGCTGTTCGCCTTCCTGAACTGTATTCTTCTATGAGCAATTGATAGGCACTTTATATAATTTTCAATATTTTTAATTTTAGTAGGGTTTTTAACGACAAGAGGTATGACTCCGATCTTCTGATCTTCTGTTTTTTCTAAATCCGTTTCACATACAAAGTACATTTCCTTTTCAATCTCCAGCGGATCACCATTAACGGGAAGCTTTTCAACTGTTATTTCAGGCAAGGTGATGTATTCAATTACATTATAAGGTTTGATTCTCATGAGCATAGATATTTAAATTTACAAATCTGTGAAAATTTGTAGTCTATTCCTATACATTAAAAGAATAATTATGGTAAGGAATAATCATTTAATTCTATCTAAATGAGGCTGATTCAATATACTTTACAAGATCATTGCTAACTATGTTGTTTGAGGAATCTCTCAACATCCTGGAGATTTAATGTGCTGAGTTTTATGATTTTTGTATTATTCCTGTAATATGGAGGCATAATTTGAAGTGTATCCTCCTTCCTGTCTACATCTTTAACGAACCAGGCTTTATGCTCTCCATCAAGACAACCCCAGTCCGCATGAGTAAGAAAATGAGATCCTGAGATGAGAAAAATCTGAATTGTACGGAGAAATTTATTTTTTTCTGCGCTGTGATAGACTTCCACAAGATATTTTGCCATGATTTCCCATAATAAATTAGTTTTAACTAAGTCCCCTGAAAATCATATAATAATTAAACAAATGACCATCCCAATTTGCTTTCCCTGTCAATAAATGCGATAATTATTTCACCATTTTTTCTTAATATTCTGTATGCTTCGTTTATTGCTTTGTCCGGATTTTTAATAAAACATATTGAAGCAATGAATGGAGCAAAATCAAAACTGCCATTAGAGTATGGAAGGTTTTCAGCAAATCAATTAATAACAATCAGGTTTCTTTTCCTGGCTAATTCTAACATACTTTCTGATGGGTCAATCCCAAATTTAATACCTAATTGCTCGGCAAAAATTTCACTGCCAATACCAATTTCAATGCCCTTTTTAGAAATTGGCATCACCTGCCTTATTGCAAGTAGTTCAGATTTAAAAGTGGTTTTATTTTCTTCAAACCACTCTTCATATTCTTCAGAATAAATGTCAAAAGGATTTTGAACCATTCAAAATGTAATCACTTTGTCACTATCAACAACCCAGTTCGTGAGTTCAGCCATAGTACTGATTTCTGCTCCTTCTATTAACGGAGCATTCTTTAAACCTCTGGCTTCAGCACAACCGCCACATATTTTAACTTTCCCCCCTTTTGCAAGTACGGCTTTTAACATCCTTTCGATATTATAATATCCATTGGGTGTGTTTTGATTTGCCAATGCACAGTTAGCCGCATCTGCCATGAGAAATACTCTAACTTCCACATCTTCATGTTCTTTGCCGAGTTGCATTGCCAGCCGCAGCGCATTATACGCTTTTTCTGTTCCGTAGGGAGCATCATTAATAAGAATAAGAATTTTTTGTGCCATTTGCATTCTTTTAAAATAGTGTTACGTAAATTTAATGATACAATTGAGAATTATCCTGATTCGAATTTTCGTTTTATCAGGTAATCGATAGACAGTTTACCTGCCCCATAAATTAGAATAAAAATAATAAGCATTGTCATTGCAAAGTCGGTTCTTGAATCATGAGCCATCTGCCAGAATCCTTTTTCCTGCAAAATCGGTATCTTGGTTGTTGTGATTGCAGTTATCATTATGATTAACAGAGGTATTGCAGAAATTCTGACTGTAAGACCAATTAATATAAAAGTACCACAGGTTATTTCAAAGAATGCCACAAAGGATGCCAGAAATTCCGGATTCGTAAATCCAATCTTTTCAAAACGTCCTGCACCGACAAGTTCAGGGAAGAGAAATTTCTGGATTCCCTCAGAAAGAAAAACCAAACCAATAATTAACCTCGGCAGGATTGACCTGTAGTCATCAACTGTTTTAAAAATAATGCTTTGAATTTTCTTCATGATCGGATAATTTTATATTATACCTGCACCCAATGCAATTGCTATCAAAAATAACATAATTGCCACTAATAACTGAACGATGGGAATATCCATGCCAATTCCAGCACCACAATCACCTGTGCATAGAAAAAAATTCTAATAGTACATCCCAAGAAACCAAAGAATAAAGATTACACCTGATACTAATTCATTCTTCCATGAAATGACATAGCCTGGCAACAGGTTTTACTTTTTCTTGAAATTATAAACCTTATTCTTTTTCTTCAAATAAGTGAATAATCCCGATTTTTTAATAGATCGGGGTAACCAAGGAAAGGGAGGCCAGATTAGCAATATCCCATCTGGTTTCAAAATTCTATGAATTTCTAGTAAAACTTGATTTAATGACAACATTGGTGCAGGAATTACACCAAAAAGGATGACTATTTGAAAACTGCTTGATTGAAACTCCGTTTTTAATACATCACGTTTGAGAATTTTTACATTTCCCAATTTTGCATCTACTACCTTTTTGGAAACAAAGTCAACAGATTCCTGCAAAATGTCAATAGAAGTAAGGGAACCATGGTCACCTATTAAGCGGGCTATTGGGATAGTGAAAAATCCTGTACCACAACCTATCTCCAGAACAATTAATCCAGTCAGATTATCGACACCTTTAAGAATTCTGTTAGCATTGAAGAACCGATAACGGAATCTGCTTTCCATTGCTTTTGCAAGTAAATTGATGGCAACTTTACCGACTTTTGTCTTTGAAAATGTTTCAGTATCCATTTTTGAAATATTGTTGAATTTATAATTAGAAAAAGTTTTAGTCGTATTGGTCCAGTATATATGAGAATATGCTTATGGTGGATTAAAATTTCAGAATCAGGCAAATTAGCTTTTATGCTTTTTGAATGAATTTTTATCTGAGGATCATTGACTAAAGAATCAACTTGTTGCTAACGTTTTGCAAAATGGTAAGTGGCGGTTTGCGGAGCGCGTTCTTATCCCCGAGACAAAAGCCTGAAGCGGGATACAATGCTTGAATTTACAACTTTCCCCGCCATTTGCTATATTGCCTGTTGTGTAAAGTGCCATAGTTATATCATTTTTTTCGCTAATACAATGCAATGAGTTCCATTTACTTTTGTTACTATTCTACCAGAATCATCTTTAAAATATCTTTCTTCCATTACTTTTGAATTGAGATGGTCAACTATGCTTAAATTAAAATTCATGAGAAATTTATCTATCTCACTTTCGTCTATTCCAAATATCCATTGTTCATTATCTTTCTTGACTCTATTATAAATGGCATTCTCGCCATAATATTTGTTTTCTAATCTGAGTACAGAAGCATGAACATAATCAAAAACTATTATACTACCTTGTGAAGAAAAGTCAGTAATAAAACTAAAAGTTTCCATAACAGTATATTCCGAGAGATACATTATCAATCCTTCAAGAATAAATAAAGTCTTTTTATTCCTATTAAATCCACATTCATTAAGTTTAGTCCTTATATTCTCTTTCTCAAAGTCAACGGGAATAAATGTATCATAGTCAGGGAGTTTTATTTTCCTCTTCTTATATTGTTTGAGTTTGGCATTTATTGTAATATTAATATCAATCTCATATACTCTAATACGATCCTTTTCATCCAACAATCTGATAGCTCTTGAATCAAATCCTGCCCCCAGAATTACCACCTGATCAATACCTTTTTTAATCGATTCAATAAAAACATTATCAAAGTATTTTGTTCTTGCAATTACATATTGGTAAATTCCCTCAGGGGATATTTTCCCTTTAAGATTCAATATTTTACATAACAGGAGAAGTTTTATGAATCTTGGCAATAGTTTAACTGCGATATAATCCCCGGATTTAAATAAAGGATTATTCTCCAGATAAGAAGAAGCTCTAGACATGCAGGTATAATTCGCAGTTCGTGAACTATAATTTTCTATCCTCCTGGTACGTTGCATTGTTTTGGCATTTTATACAACTCTTTTATATGTATTCTAAAGGTAGATAAATATAGTTGCCCAATTGGGGGAGTTATTACCTTCTATAAGATGTTGCTTAAATAATTATAATAGCGGGAGCTGATAACATCAAAGAATATACCTCCTAATTTATTATTATTACATCTGAGGAACTTTGATACGGTGATAAGACACTAATCAAAATCCTTAGTTAAATCCTTAGTGTTCTGTTATGTATGTTACAAGTTATCAGACCTTCTTTTGAA
>DCVC01000187.1 GCA_002328625.1 Bacteroidales bacterium UBA2198 | reverse complement strand
GCTGAGAGGTATGGTACCAGGGTCAGATGAATTACCAGGCAGTTTTGAGTCCCCAGTTCCCATTTCAGCTGCCTTACCGATTCAATATATGGCAGGGATTCAATATCTCCCACAGTACCTCCTATTTCGGTAATAACAATATCAAACTTGTTTCCTGAGGTGACCAGTTTAATTCTTCGCTTGATTTCATCCGTAATATGGGGAATCACCTGTACTGTTTTTCCAAGGAAATCACCTTTTCTCTCCTTGTTAATAACTGACTGGTAGATGCAACCTGTTGTAACATTGTTTGCCTGACTTGTAGGTACATTGAGGAACCTCTCGTAATGTCCGAGATCGAGATCGGTCTCTGCTCCGTCAAGAGTTACGTAGCACTCTCCGTGTTCATAAGGATTAAGTGTTCCCGGATCAACATTAATATATGGATCGAGTTTTTGTATGGTAACCGAGTAACCTCTGGCCTGAAGTAGTTTTGCAAGCGATGCAGAAATAATACCTTTCCCAAGGGATGATGTTACTCCACCTGTAACAAATATGTACTTAATTTCTGCCAACGAAAGGAAGTTTTTATATTCTTTTATCTGATTTATGTATATATTTTATTCATCAAGACCTGACTGGTCAATCATTTTGATTTTCTCTTCAAGAGTCTTGATGGTTTTTTTTGTATTTTCGATCTTTTCCTCAACTTCTCTGATCATTGATTCGGCATTGATTGATTTTGCAAAAAAGCCTATATTATTTTCCCAGAGAACGATATCATTCTCCATCTGCTTAATTTTTATAACGAATTTCTCACGTTCATTGCGTACCTTTCGCGAAGCTTTCGGATTCGATTTCAGGCTGTCAAGCTTGTTCTTATATTTAAGTATACTTTTATCCTCGTCGCCGATTTTCAGCTTGTCAAATTCTTTATTAAGGGCATTCCTGTATCGGTTTGTAATTTCATCTTTCCTGTTAAACGGAACAAATCCGATATCAGTCCATTTTCTCTGAAGTTCTTTAAGCCGTTCGAAGGCAGCCTGCACATCACTGCCCGGCTCAAATTTTTCAAGCTCTTCAATAACTTCAATTTTTGCTTTGAGGTTGTCTTCATATGAAGTATCAAGATTTGCAAAGAATTCAGTTTTTCTATTAAAGAAATGGTCACAGGCTTTCCGGAACCTTCTCCAGATTCTTTCGGATTGTTTTCTCGGCACCGGACCAATCTCTTTCCATTCTTTCTGAAGTTTAATGAGAGCATCTGAAGTTGCTTTCCAGTCGGTACTATCCTGAAGTGCTTCAGCCTGAATACACAATTCTGTTTTTAACTGAAGATTATTAAGCTGAATCTCTTTGTTATCGGAATAAAAGCTTCTTTTCTTTTCAAAAAATGCGTCGCACGCTTCGCGAAACCTCTGATAAACCCTGTTATTTTGTTTCTTTGGTGCAAACCCAATTGTACGCCACATTTTCTGGAGTGCAACAATCTTTTCAGCTCTCTCATCAAATTCTTTGAAGTTGTTAATTTCCAAAAGGTTAATTGATTCAACCTCTTCACACAATGCTATTTTGGCTTCAAAATTTCTTCGTTGATCATCTTTTTGTTTTTCAAAATATTCATGATGCCTTTTGTTAACCTGAGATGTAGCTTCCTTAAATCGTTCCCAGATTTCATTCTTTGACTCCGGGGGAACAGGGCCGATTTCCCGCCATTGGTTGTGATACTCTTGCAAAGCTCTGAAAGCATTAACCGGACTGGGTTCCAATAAGAGTTCCTCAGCCTTTTCGCATAAAACGATCTTTGCTTCCAGGTTTTTTTTAAGATCCAGATCTCTGAGTTCTTTGTTTATCTTAATGTAATCGTAGAATATTTCTACATTATGATGATAATTCTCCCAGAGATCTTTGAGGCTGGATTGTGGCACCACGCCAATCGAATGCCACTCATTCTGAAGAGACCTGAACTCATGAAATGTCTTATTAATGGATTCTTCACGGTTAACAAGATCCTTGATCTTATCTATAATATCATATTTCTTTTTAAGGTTTTCATGTTTTTCAGCTTCCTGGATTTTACTGTAATCATTCTTTTTCTCCCTGTACTTTTCAAGAAGCTCTTTTACCCTGTAATCCAGCGGATCGACCCATGCCCTGTAATCTTCAATCTTTCCTCCTCCTTCAAGAAATTTGTTTTTTCTCTCCTCAGTCTCAACCTTAAGCTTTTTATAGAAAAAGGTTTTTATTCTTTCAACGTCTCCCCGGATTTCAGCAGGCGGACGATTATCAATTATCAATGCGAGAGTATCCACAAGCTCTTGCTTTGAAAAACCGGAATAATCAACCGGAGGCAGCTCAATATCCTCCATTCCCGAATCTTCCTTATTTGCTATCTCGCCAGCTTCTTCCAGATCTTTTCTGGATTCAGATTTTTCAGCTTTTGCGGCTTGTGAGTTATCTACTGAACCGGCAGCACTATCATTTGCTCCGTACTGTTCGTCCCGAACAGTGTCATCCGGATTTCCTTTTGTCATATTCAATCCTTTTATTTCTCAGATCATATTCCGGGCCCAGCCTAATAGCATGCGACGGAATTTTCAGAGTACGAAAATATCGAAATATTTATTAAAACTCAAAGTTTTACACCTTAAATAAAAATGATAATCAATTATTAAGCGATTTAGGGACAATGAAGCAAACTATAAATGCAGTTCTCTTTTTTCAGAAGCAGGTCTATCTGTAGCAGAATAATTATATATTTACATGATCCTGATTACAAAGGAATCGGCAGGAGATTAAAGACAAACTATATGAGAACTACCGAAATCATACTGGTCTCTTCGCTTATTGCTCTTGCAGGTATAAGTCTTTACAAGAAGTATATTAAAAAAGGGCAAGATAAGACTAATGAGAAACCCGGTGTTGGACTTTTCAGCAGAAAATCAATAACCTCACCAGGAGATGATGATTATGAGCCTTATTCAAAAAAACAGGAGTAATTTACCTCTTGTTTTTTGTGATCAGATACCGGAATGGATTTATGATTTTCTGCAGAAGCCTTAGATCATCGGTTATAATTTCCGCTATACCCTGCATATTCTGGGTAAATTCCAACTTTCTGTCATACAGGGTTGTGAGGCCTGAAGGAAGTCCTATTTCGATTATGTAAGCATCGCCTGATGGCACAAGCGATTTTGAAGTAACAACTCCTCTTACCATACCATATTCCAGGTAGGGATAACTGCTGAGTTTAATATTCACAGTCTGTCCTGTTTTTACTTTCCCTGAGCGATGCATTTTAAGGTTTATCCTTCCGATATAATCTCCTGTTTCGAAAGGAACAATACTCAGCACCGGTTCATCTTTAACGACTGACTGGTTTTCGCTCCAGAATTTCGTAAATGTGACTCTCCCTCCAACCGGAGAGATAAGCAGGTAGGTGTTCTCCCAAATCCTGATCTGCGCTTTCAGATTCAGAAAGGACTCATTAAGCACCGATAACAGCTTTTCCCTTTCCTCTATCCTTTTTATCCGGTAATCCTGAAGAAGCTGTCTTTTCTCGGCAAGTTCAATTGATTTTGCTGCATGATCGAGCCTGACCTGCTGAAGTTCAATATTGAGCCTGATAAGTGCCTGGCGAGATATTTCAAGCTCACTTTCAGAAAATACTCCGCTTTGATGCAACAGTGAATCTCTTTTGTATTTTTTTACTTCGAGCAGACGATTCTCTGAAAACAGCTTTTCCTTTACTTTTACCCTGCCTATATAAACCAGCAGGTTATCAATCTCATCAGTTACTGAATTTATCTTGCTTCCGTAAAAATCATTCAATACATAATTACTGAAATCAGAGAGGCTTTTAATAAAAGATCCCCAGTAACCCTGCAATTCACCCAATTCGAAAAAATCAGGCAGGTTTTCCTTCAGCAATAAATCTGGTTTAATGATCGTATCAATTATCTGTTTAAGGTTCTTGATATCACCTATGGATGCAGCTGTTTCCATAACAGCAAGAAGCTGCCCTGCTTCAACCTCATCTTTCTCCCTGACCAGCAGATTTTTAATACGGCCTGTTATTTTTGTGACCAGTGTGACCGGTGGATTAATTGTAGTGATTTCAACCTGTGCAGGTATCCTGTCAGGATATCTGAACAACCATGAAAAAATAAAAAAAAGAACAAAAACCAGAAAAATAATGGTGGTACCCCATCTCAGGATCTTTCGTGGGGGATTGCCCATTATTTCCTTAACCGGTTCCGAGAATCTTATTTCCTGGTTATGTTCCTCCATTTTATCTCTTAATTGCCAAGTTCCAGCTGGTTTTTAATGAGGTTGAAATAGAATCCATGTTTTTCAATCAGTGATTCATGGTTCCCTGTTTCCACTATCATTCCTCCGTCAAGTACAACAATTTTGTCCGCATTTCTGACAGAACTTAGCCGGTGTGCGACTAAAACAACGGTTTTCCCCCTGAAAAATCCGGACAGGTTCTCCACTATTACTTTCTCATTATTCGCATCAAGGGAGTTTGTTGCTTCGTCGAAAATTAATATCTCCGGATTTTTATATATCACCCTTGCAATCAGAAGCCGTTGTTTCTGTCCTTCACTCAGCCCGTGTCCATTGGCTCCGGTTTTTGTGTTATAGCCCAGTGGCAGTGAATCCACATATTCTTTAATATTGGCTAATTCAGCTGCCCTGATGAGCCTGCTCTCATCAATTTCCTCTTCACCGGGAGCTATATTGCGCGCAATTGTATCGGGAAACAGAAACCCGTCCTGCATAACAGCACCAACCTTTTCGCGCCATACTTTAAGGCTAAGGTTTGAGAGTTTTATATCTCCAATGATTATCTCTCCATTTACCGGCTGATAAAAGCCAAGCATCATTTTAAGCAGAGTTGTTTTACCGCTTCCGCTGACACCCACAATTGCAGTAGTTCTATTCTCTTCAATGAAAAGGTTGATATTCTTAAGAGCGAACGGGGAACGAGGTCCTTCATACTGGTAGGATAGGTTCTTTATCTGAATATCTTTCTTATCTGGCAGGTGGCTTACTTTCAGCTCTGATTCAATTTCCTCGTCCTCCATGTTATGGACCTCAGCAAGACGATCAAGGCTTATCCTGGCATCCTGCGAAAGCCTTAAAAATCCGATAATCTGACTGACAGGAACATTAAGTTGTCCTATTATGAACTGGACAGCAAGCATCATTCCAAGTGTCATGCTTCCCTTGAGTACAGCAGTTGCTGCAACTATTGTGATCAGTATATTGGTCACCTCATTAATAAAGGTTGCTCCCGCCGACTGATATTGTATCAGGCCAAGGCCTCTGATCTTCAGCCCAAAAAGTGTTGCCTGATGATTTTCCCAATTCCAGCGCATACTGAGTTCACTCTGGGTCAGCTTAATCTCCTGCATTCCGTTAATTATATTTATGATCTTTGAGCTGGAAGCCGACATCTCCTTGAAGCGCTGGTGATCAATCTGAGCTCTTGATCTTAAGAACAGGGATACCCATAGCAGATATAATGCCGACCCAAGAAGAAAGATTGTCAGGATCTTAGTGCTATAGATCGCCAGTACAATTCCGAAGATTACCAGGTTAAAGAAGGAAAAGATTATACTAAGGCTTGCTGATGTAAGAAACTCCTCGATCCGGTTATTGTCTTCAATTCTCTGAAGTATATCTCCTGTAAGTTTTGTGTCAAAGAAGGCAATAGGTAAAGACATTAATTTCTGTAAAAATCCTGATATAATGGCAACGTTCACTCTGGCCCCGATGTGAAGCAGAAGCCATCCCCTGATAAACTCAACCGACATCCTGCCTAAAACCAGGGCCAACTGAGCAAACAGGATTAGGTAGATGAAACCTAAATCATTGTTATTTAATCCGATATCTATTATTGATTGAGTAAGGAAAGGAATTACCAACTGAATGCAGCTCCCGAGCAGCAGACCAAGAATCAGTTGTAGTAAATACTTTTTATAAAAACGGAAATATTTGAAAAGGAATCCGAATCCTTTTGGTTTTTCACTATCAGTTTCGATCTCAGAAAGGCCTGGCGTGGGTTCAATAATAAGGGCAAGACCTGCTTTTTTTTCATCTACTGTAGTTGAAGTCCAGTTTTTTTCAAGTTCGGAGCGGGTGTATTTGATAATACCAATAGCTGGATCAGCCACCCAGATTTTATCGTTCCTGATTTTAATTACTACAACAAAATGTTTTTGCCGCCAATGCAGGATGCATGGTAAAGGGACCTTATCCCTAAGCATATCATATGGTATTTTAACACCGAGAGTTCTGAATCCAATTGAATCAGCTGCCTCGGAAAGGCCAAGAAATGAGACGCCATCTTTGATAATATAACACTTTTTTCTGAGAAAATCAAGAGAAAAGTTCTTTTTGTAATAACCTGCAATCATCTTAAGGCATGCCGGCCCGCAATCCATTGCGTCAGGTTGTTTTACAAAAGGGAAAGACATCTTAACTTGTATATAAGACAATTATGACAAGTAAAGATATCCATATTTTTAATAGAAAATCCTAATGATTAATTTAAAATAAGCACCATTGATAATAAATCGACATTTATCAGGCAAGTAAATGCTATATTTGTCAATTCATCAGTGAATCATTGGAGTTTGTTCCGTAAATTTTCAGATACAAGCATTATTGAGGGAATTCGTCAGCAGGATGACAAAACTCTAAACTGGTTGTACGACCATTATCTGCCCACAGTTAGAAATCATGTACTTAAGAACAGCGGCTCAGAAGCTGATGTCTCTGATGTATTTCAGGAGTCTGTTATAACCTTGTACCGCCAGATATCAGAAAATGTACTTACGTTGACTTCTGATCTTAAGGGGTATTTTTTCGGTATAGCCAGGAACATCTGGAGTACCCAGCTCAGATTGAAAAAAAGGAATATTCAGATTAATGCCGATTTTGCTGACAATAGTGAAATAGAAGATCTTGACGTCCCAATACTTGAGAGGCTTATTGTAAGGGCATTCCAAAAGCTCAAACCTGATGCTCAGACCATTCTTACTTTATTTTCAGAAGGTTGTTCATACGAGGAGATTGCCGTTAAAATGAACCTCAAGAATGAAACCTATGCCAGAAGAAAAAAATATCTCAGCAAGGAAGCACTCATGGTACTTTTAAAGGAGGATCCTGAATACAGGGCTTATTTTGGTCTTCGTGAATAGCAGAAGATTCCTGAAGATACAAACAGGATAACTGCAATAATGATGATATAAGACAGCCTTGAATAATATAAGGGAGTGTTGTTTCCGTAAACAACAAGAGATGACCAGAAATAAGGATGTGATTTTAACTGATCGGCTTTTTTAAGATAATCCAGTCTGGCTTTTCTTAATGCGTCACTTTTTTTATTCCCTTTTTTAAGGTTCTGGTAGAACTTCCTGACTATTTCCGTACCTGATCTGTCTTCTATCTCCCACATTGACATTAATACAGATTGGCTCCCGGAGTAAATAAAGCCTCTGGCAAGGCTTAAAATACCTTCTCCTGAATGCAAAAATCCTCTTCCTGTGTTACAGGAGCTTAATACTACCATTTTTGCCTTCAGAGGGATACCATATATTTCATATGTATTTAACAGGTCATCATCAATGGAATCGTTACCCAGATAAAAAATCATCTTTGAATGCATAGGAAAACGGTCGTTTAAAACAGTATGCATTGCAAGGTGGATAATATCATACTTTCCCGATTCAGATTTAAATACAGATTCTCTTGCTTCGTTGTTTATATATAATGTACCGCCTGACAGACCGGCAACAAATTCAGCTTCCTGTCGTGCATAAGGAAGATCATGGAGGTTGTTCTGGTTACCCTGCCTCGTGTTGAGCAATGAATCCACATTAATTCTTCCCGCATAAACAGGAGCAAAGGCTATCAGTCTGTTTTTAAAACTGTAATTCTTCCTTGTGAGTTCAGCCAGAAAGGTCACTGAGTATGTGTATGATAAGTTAAAATCGCGCATAAGATACTTCAGCTCTGAATACTTTATTTCTTCTCCTTCGGATAATCTAACAGGCAGAGTTTCAAAGGGTATATAAGACAGGATATTGTCCGGTGAGATAAGAATCTGGTCAGAGATAAAGTATTTCCTCGCGGGTTCTATAAGATACTTATAAAGGTTGTACCCCAGTTTTTGATACATCAGGTATTCACTTCTCGCGTTATTCACCGGCGAGGGCATGGATAAGAGGTTCCTGAAATCTCTTATGTTGCCAAAGAATGCTGAATCTATTGAAAGTGACAGTAACTGCTGATGCTTGCGGTTTACAATAAATATATAAAGAACTGTGTCAGATATCACGTAATTGAGATAATTCCTGTTGTTTCCTATTATTCCTGGAATATCGCTTAATTTTACAGC
>DCVC01000221.1 GCA_002328625.1 Bacteroidales bacterium UBA2198 | reverse complement strand
CCGTATATTAACCTATAACAACATATAATCGAATTCATGTTTTCTACCTACGGTGACGAAAAGTCGAGCAGGGATAAGTGTCTTCTGACATTGTTCTTTGAAAACACCTTTTGGGGTAGTGGTTTGATATCAACAATGAAGGTTTGATCCTTTGTGGTTCTGGTTTTGTATTTGCCCAGATACAAGCCTGGAACATAGCAGCATTACAAATGCTGCTAACACATTACATTGCGCTGTCTGCCCGGTGCTATGTAATATATGGCAGGGAAGCCAAATCTTATGTGCAAAGGAGTGTAAAATGATTATCAACCACAACATGAGTGCTGTGAATGCAAACAGAACTCTGAAGTTCACGCAATGGAGTGTGAACAGGAGCATGGAGAAGCTGTCGTCTGGCGAACGTATAAATAGAGCTGGCGATGATGCTTCTGGACTGGCAGTGTCTGAAAAGATGCGCACCCAGATACAGGGTTTGCGGCAGGCAGAACGAAATACCGAAGATGGTATGTCGTTTGTGCAGACTGCAGAAGGGTATCTGTCACAGACTGCCCAGATCATTCAGAGAATAAGGGTTCTGGCGGTTCAGGCTGCTAATGGCATCTATACCAATGAAGACCGTCAGCTTATTCAGGTTGAAGTGTCTGCCCTGGTTGATGAGGTTGACCGTATTGCATCTCAGGCAGAATTCAACAGGTTTAAAATATTAACTGGCGAATTCTCCAAGGTTAATCCAAAGTCAAGTATGTGGTTCCACATGGGTCCTAATGCTAATCAACGCGTAAGGGTATTCATTGGAACAATGACTGCTCAGGCTTTCAGGATGAAAGATGCAACCGGTAAAGTTGCTATTACCTTAACATCACCAGGTGGAGCAAATGCTTCCATTGGTATCATGGATGTAGCATTGCAAAAGCTCTCAAAACAGCGTGCTGATTTAGGTGCTTATTACAACAGGCTTGAGCATACTGCTAAAGGGCTTATGACAGCCTATGAAAATGTGCAGGCATCAGAATCCCGTATACGAGATACTGATATGGCTGAGGAAATGGTAGAATTTACCAAGAATACGGTTCTTGTGCAGTCAGGCACTGCAATGCTGGCACAGGCTAATTTACAACCCCAATCGGTGTTACGATTACTTGTGTAGTTTAACAGACACTTTATGGTTCTTTGAAAACTTTTGTGATGATTCTCACTCTCCCTGGACTGTTTTCCCGGGGCTGTCCTTTCAATTCGGCTGCTTGTTCTGGCGGCCGGTGATGAGGGGAGGGCGTCACCGGCTGCCAGAGATTTGGCGGCCGATGATGTCTGGATGATGGGCAGTCCGGGCAACATGGGGAGTGCACCCCTGGTCTAAAAAAGACCATGCATGTTCATGATGAACATGTTTAAAACCTGAGATATCTCAACATAAACAGTGGGATATCCTGTCAAAGTTCAAGGGAGGGAGAGTTTATGAGAATCAATCACAACTTAAGCGCTATATTCGCCAACAGGCAGCTTAAGATCGTATCATCGCGAATGGATAAATCCATTGAGCGGTTGGCATCCGGTCAGCAGATTAACAGGGCTGGGGACGATGCTTCGGGGCTTGCTGTGTCTGAAAAGATGAGGACACAGATAAATGGTTTGTTCCAGGCTGGACGAAATGCCGAAAATGGGCTTTCGTTTATTCAGGTTGCTGAAGGGTCGCTCCAGCAGATTAACGATATTCTGCAAAGGATCAGGATGCTTTCTGTACAGGCCGCACATGGTATTTATTCAAATGCCGACCGTGCACAGATTCAGGTTGAGGTTTCACAACTGATAGACGAAATCGACAGGATTTCAACGTCAGCAGAATTCAACCGGATGAAGATGCTAACAGGCATTTATGCACGAAATTCGCGAACAGGAAGTATATTTTTCCATGTAGGACCAAACCAGGGACAAAGGATTAGAGCTTATATTACTACTATGAGTGCCAAAGCTTTAAACCTTTATGATGGTAACAGGAAACGTTCAATTTCCACTGTTGGTCAGGCAAACGCCATGATAGGGTATATCGATGCAGCATTGGATAGGCTGAATCGACAAAGGGCAGACCTTGGTGGCTACTACAACAGGATGGAAAATACCATCTATGCTCTGGCAATGTCTTACGAAAATATGTTAGCTGCAGATGCCCGTATCAGGGATGCGGATATGGCTGCTGAGATGGTTGAGTTTACAAAGGACCAGATCCTTGTCCAGAGTGGTGTTGCGATGCTGGCTCAGGCTAATTTTAAGCCGCAGTTAGTATTGCATTTATTGGGATGAGGGTATTATCCGGTTTTCGCAGTGCCAGCCGGAATTTGCCCTCTCCATAAAAGAGGAGAGGGCAACAATTTTTCACATGGATGTTAGCATGTACCTACAAGGAGGTATTAACTATGGATATAAGTAAAGTTACAGGTAATATGTCTGTTAACACCTTTAAGGTGAAGCAGCAGGAAGCTAAAAATGAAGAGAAAAGGCTATACGAGGAATCTAAATTTTCACGGGAAAATTTAGATGATGCTGTTGAAATGCTCAATGCTACAGCAAAAGTTATAAACAACCGTATAGCCTTTTCGGTGGATGAAAAAACCGATAGAGTTGTTATGCGTGTAGTAGATGTAGATAACAACGAAATAATCAGGGAGATTCCACCTAAGGAGATGATCAGATTAGCTGCTCAGATTAAAGATATGATAGGCATGTTTGTCGATGCATCAAGGTAGTATTACCATAATATGTCACTTTAGTGATTGATGATTTTTGCCGATACTGTATTGAAATAGTATGGGTATGGATATATCTTTACTATTATCTTACATGAAGGGATACATGTATGCCAGTCACTTTAGGCGGCGTAGCATCAGGGATGGATACTGACCAGATTATTCAAAAGCTGGTTGAGGTAGAAGCAAGGCCAATACTGCAGTGGCAGGAAGAAAAAGACCGATACTCCCTGCGCAAGGAAGCTTTGCGCCAGTTGCAAACCAAGCTTACCACCTTGAATACTGCAACAAAAGATTTGTATGGATTTAGATCCCCTTTTAAGGAAAAGGGTGTACAGATTTCTGATCCTGAGGTGCTGCAGGCACAGGCTTCACGGTTTGCTGAAAATGGTACCCATACGCTGGAAGTTGTTAATTTAGCATCAACCCAGAAAATATCAACTGACCAGATTAAAGAAGATGAAATGTTGCCAGCTGGGACTTTCAGTATAGAAGTTGATGGTAATTCATATACTATCAAGTTCCGTGGTGGTAATTTAAAATCGTTGAGTAATAAGATAAATGAAGTTGCTTCAAGTGTTGTATCAGCAACAACAATCAGAACAGTTGATGATAAAGGTATTTTAAGCATTGAATCGAAGATATCAGGGAAGAAGGGCGAGTTAAAACTAAGAGGTGACGAAGAGTATTTAAAAAAGATAGGATTGGTAAAAGGCGAAAAAGGTGCAGAAAAAGAATTTCAAAAAATTATTTTTGATACCAAGTATTTTACTGCTTATACGGGCGAAAAACCAATTGAAGATGAAGACGGCGTTTTATCGGTTGATAAAGAAGGTAAATCAGTTATTATTGATGCTAAATTGTGGCGTGAGTACATCCTCCCCGTTGAATACCAGACAAAAAAACAATCCGTGTTAGAAGTCAATGTAGTTTATTCAAAAGAAAAATCAGAAGAAGAAGTTATACCGTACCGGTTAGAAGTTGGGCCTGATGAAACTACTGTTATTAAAGGGATAGAACTTAAAGGATATAATGTATCACGTGAAAGGCCGCTTGAGAAAAAACAAAAAAAAGAGATTGCCGATATAATAGGTGTTGGAGTTATTTCCGTTGAAGACGGTAAACGCTCTGAGAAGATATATCCAATTAATCCAGACAAACAGGGTAAACACGAAATACCAATAGGACAGGACTTTGGAGAAAAGAAGATAACAAAGATACTATTCTATTGCAATGATGGAAAGGCAATATTTCAGGATGCAGCATTAGTTACTGAAACAAAAGGTGAAGGTATTCTTGAGCCAAAAAATATCATCACTCAGGCCGATGATGCAAAATTAAAATTAAATGGCATAGAGATAGTACGGCAAAAAAATTCCGGCATAGATGATGTGTTAAAGGGTGTAACAATCAATTTAATGAAACCATCGACAAAACCATTAACAATAACTATCAAACAAAATACCGATACAGCAATTGAAAAAATAAAAAAATTTGTGGAAGCATATAATGATTATTTAACATTTAACAATGAACTGACAAAGGCTGTTAAAAGTGATAAATTAGGTGATTACCAGAAGGATAAATACAAAAATGGGATTTTTATGGGCGATATGTCCTTAATGCGATTACAAAACGCGTTGAAAACTGCAGTAACTGAAGCATATCCATCAAATGTTGAAAAGCCTGTCAAGATGTTGTATCAGATGGGTGTTTCTACAGGTGAAATTAATGCAAAGTGGGAAACAATTAAAGAAGGCAAACTGATCATTGATGAAGCAAAGGTTGTTGAAGTTTTATCAGAGAATCCTGAAGGTGTTCAGGAATTTTTTGGTTCGGATAATGATGGGGATAATCGTATTGATAATGGATTTGCTTACAGCATTGAAAGTATTCTTGATCCGTATGTAAGTGCGGGAAAAAATATTGTTGCTGCAAAGATGGATTTAGAGGATGCGTCAATTAAAGCTACCGATGATAGAATTGAACGGAAACAAGAGCATCTAAAAGC
>DCVC01000205.1:16633-19996 GCA_002328625.1 Bacteroidales bacterium UBA2198 | reverse complement strand
AGTGTCACCAAGTCCCAGATAACTTTCATAGATCTGTATATGTGGCGTGATTCCCAGATATTTCATCTCAACGCATTTATCGAAAAATTTTATTGCATCACTGTATTTTCCCGCATTTATTGCTGCCAGTCCTGCATTATAATACATCCCTGTATCAACAGCCCCTGCATATTTGTCACTTTCAGTAATCATAATCTGAGTTTCGAATGATTTCAGGGCTCCTGCAAAATCTTTTTCTTCAAATTGTATGCTTCCCTGGTTGTATAAGTTCATTGCAAGAGAATTATATATAAGGTTTGTAATAATCCTCTTCTTTGTTCCACCTTTAGGATCGAGCTCCAGAGCTTTCTCGAAAGCTGCATATGCTTCACCAAGAGGATCGGGACAAATAGATTTGAACTTTGGATTGTCAGATTCGAAAACTGCCTGGCATAATTTACCTTTCGCGAAGTAAGTGTTAAACCAGTCTTTCGATTTCTCATTAACCATAGCCTGGTCAAGAGCCTCTTTTGCCTTATCAAGAATGCCTTGATCGATAAAACTTAGAGCACTTGTGACTTTTCCCTTCTGGGACATAGCCCCCAGAGAGATACTAATAGCTGCTATAAGCAGGAAAAACTTTTTCATGATTATAATTTTAATTGTGTTTTTTATTTGTTAATAATTTTTCAAATTTAAAACATTAGTTAGTAATATCAAATTCTTTGCCATTTTCCTTATTAATTTTGTTACTTTCATCTTGATAATCCAGTTCTATACCCTCATCATCGTCACTGACAAGTACATCGGCAACTGATGCAATAGTATCATTTTCCTTCAGGTTTATAAGCCTGACTCCCTGCGTTGCCCTTCCCATAATCCTTAGAGCTGACACGGGGCTTCTGAGTACATTCCCGAGTTGAGTAATTATTAAAAGATCATGATTGTCAGTTACATCCTTCAGAGCAATCAGTGATCCTGTTTTGTCGGTAATATTGATAGTCTTTACCCCTTTCCCTCCACGGTTGGTTATACGGTAATCTTCTATGCTTGATCTTTTTCCATAGCCCTTTTCGGCAACAACAAGTATATCTTTTTCCCCATTCTCAACAGTTATCATTCCTATCACAAAATCAGTCATCTCATTTGCAAGCCTTATTCCCCTTACACCTGAAGCTGTTCTCCCCATAGGTCTTACCGAATCTTCCGGAAATCGTATGGCTCTTCCCGACTTAACCGCAAGCATTATATGATGTTTACCGTTAGTCATTCTTGCTTCAAGCAGTTCGTCTCCTTCTCTTACCGTGATTGCATTTACCCCGTTTGCTCTGGGCCTGGAATATGCCTCAAGGGATGTCTTCTTGATAATTCCTTTAGTGGTGCAAAGTACAATGAAGTTGTTATTAATATAATCCTCGTCATTGAGGTTCTTTACATTAATAAAAGCCCTGACCTTATCATCAGGCTCAATATTGATAAGATTCTGCATTGCCCTTCCTTTTGAGCTCCTCGATCCTTCAGGGATATTGTAAACCTTCAGCCAGTAACATTTTCCGTTTCTTGTAAAAAACAACATTGTGTTGTGCATTGTTGCAATGTACAGATGTTCAATGAAATCCTCATCTCTGGTTGTTCCTCCTTTAGCTCCTGTCCCTCCCCTATTCTGGCGGCGGAAATCGGTTAAAGGTGTCCTCTTTATGTAACCCAAATGTGAAATGGTAATCACCATATCGTCGTCGGAATAGAAATCTTCAGGATTGAATTCTTCAGCATTGGGAATTATTTCGGTACGTCTCTTATCGCCGTAGTTTGTTTTTATTTCAAGAAGCTCATCCTTAATTATTTTCATCTGTAGATCAACGCTGTCAAGAACCTTTTTCAGGTATTCAATCAACGTTATAATTTCCTGATATTCAGCTCTTAGTTTTTCCTGTTCAAGACCAGTGAGCTGGCGTAGACGCATTTCCACAATGGCTCTTGCCTGCACATCAGAAAGGCTGAAGCGCTCCATTAACCTTTCCCTGGCCATCTCAGGAGTGCTGGAAGCTTTGATGATTGCAATTACTTCATCAATATTGTCACTTGCAATAATAAGGCCTTCAAGTATGTGAGCTCTTTTTTCAGCCTGATCAAGTTCAAATCTTGTCCTCCTGACAACAATCTCATGCCGGTGCCTGACAAAATGATCGATTAAGTCTTTGGTTGACAGTGTTCTTGGGCGCCCTTTTACCAGAGCAATATTGTTAACATTAAAAGATGTCTGAAGTGATGAGAATTTGTAAAGGTTATTAAGAACAACATTTGCAGTTGCATCTTTTTTCAGGATAATAACAATCCTCATCCCGTTACGGTCTGATTCATCATTAATATAGGATATCCCTTCAAGCTTCTTTTCATTGATCAGATCCGCGATCTTACGAATCATTTCAGCTTTATTAACCATAAAAGGGATCTCAGTAACAATAATGCATTCGCGTCCCGAATGAGTGTGTTCAATTTCTGTTTTTGCCCTGACAATAATCCTCCCTCTCCCTGTTTCACAGGCATCTTTTATCCCCTGTTCACCATAAATTATCCCGCCTGTAGGAAAATCTGGTCCTTTGATATATTTCAGTAATTCTTCCGTTGAGATATTATTGTTGTCAACAAAAGCTATTGTTGCGTCAATTATCTCTGTGAGATTATGAGGAGGCATATTGGTTGCCATACCCACTGCAATGCCTGATGCCCCGTTAACAAGCAAAGTGGGTATTCTTGTCGGAAGAACAACCGGTTCAGAAAGAGAATCATCAAAATTAGGCTGGAAATCAACAGTTTGCTTTTCAATATCCGACAGAGTCTCTTCAGCTATCCTGCGAAGTCTTGCTTCAGTGTACCTCATAGCTGCCGGACTGTCTCCGTCAATCGATCCGAAATTACCCTGCCCGTCAACAAGTGGGTATCTTAAAGACCATTCCTGGGCCATCCGGACCATGGCTTCATATACTGATGAATCACCGTGAGGATGATATTTACCCAGCACCTCTCCCACAATCCTGGCCGATTTTTTGTATGGTCTGTTGGACAGAACTCCCAGTTCAGACATGCCGTAAAGAACACGCCGGTGAACCGGCTTAAGACCATCCCTTACATCAGGCAATGCCCTGGATACAATAACCGACATCGAATAATCGATGTATGCCGACTTCATCTCCTCCTCTATGTTTACCTTTATGACCCTCTCTCTCTCCAACATAACAGATTATAAATTAAATACATATGAAATTTTACCCTGTAAAAGGTTTTGATCTACGAAAATAGTGATTATTTAGTTACTTTTGGATTTTAAAAGAGGTGAATTTTTAACATTAATTGTTTATAAATGGGCACGAAAATTGCCCTTGT
>DCVC01000205.1:11292-16476 GCA_002328625.1 Bacteroidales bacterium UBA2198 | reverse complement strand
GATCTTCTGGTTCTTAAAGGATCTCTTGAAAAGAGCATTAAGGTTGAGAGCCCTGTTCCGGTTGCTGATCATGATGTAATCCCTCTTTTAAGAAGCACGGAAAGAATTTTGAAGCTGGTATATCTCGAAGCTAAATCCCTTAAAAGTCATACCATCGACTCAGAACATCTTCTGCTGGCAATCCTTAAAGATGAAAATGCATTGGTTACAAGGTTCCTTTCAGAATTAGATGTTAATTATCAGATGGTCAGACGTGTTATAGAAGCAGGGACAACAACTTCCAAGGCTGATTTTCCCCGTGAAGACGAAGATGAAGGCCAGACCTTTGGAGGCCCTGGAAAAGGACAACCGCCTTCCCCCGCATCTTCAAAAGCATCTTCTGACACCCCTGTGCTTGATAATTTTGGCATTGACCTCACTAAGGCTTCTGAAGAAGGCAGGCTAGATCCTGTCGTGGGACGTGAACGGGAAATTGAACGTCTTGCCCAGATCCTTTCAAGAAGGAAAAAGAATAATCCCGTTCTTATTGGTGAACCAGGTGTAGGGAAATCAGCTATTGCTGAGGGACTTGCACTTCGTATTATTAAAAAGAATGTCTCCAGGGTGCTTTTTAATAAGCGTGTTGTTGCCCTCGATCTTGCCTCAATAGTAGCCGGCACAAAATATCGCGGACAATTTGAGGAAAGGATGAAAGCAATACTTAATGAATTGTCAAAAAACGATAATATAATTCTTTTTATCGACGAAATACACACGATAGTCGGAGCAGGCGGAGCAACTGGATCGCTGGATGCTGCAAATATGCTGAAGCCTGCCCTGGCCAGAGGTGAGATACAATGTATCGGCGCCACAACCCTTGATGAATACCGCCAGCATATTGAGAAAGATGGAGCACTGGAAAGAAGATTCCAGAAGGTGCTCGTTGAACCCACATCCATTGAAGAGACAATTCATATCCTTCATAATATTAAGGAGAGATACGAGGAACATCATAATGTTGTATATACCGACGATGCGATTGATGCCTGCGTGAAGCTTACAAACAGGTATATTTCCGACCGTCATCTGCCCGACAAAGCTATTGATGCACTTGATGAATCAGGCTCTCGTGTGCATATTTCTAATATTGTTGTGCCGGAGAGGATTCTTTCACTTGAAAATCAACTTGAGGATACCAAAAAAGAAAAAATGATGGCAGTGAAGAACCAGAATTTCGAAAAAGCTGCCAGTTTCCGCGACCGGGAAAAAGATCTCCTTGATTTGATTGATCTGGAAAAGAAAAAATGGGAAAAAGAGCTTGCTGTTAACCGTGAAACAGTTGATGCTGAAAAAGTTGCCGAAGTTGTTGCCATGATGACAGGTGTTCCCGTTCAACGCATCGCACAAACTGAAGGAACAAGGCTGCTTAAAATGGCTGATGAACTCAGAGGCAGTGTCATTGGACAGGACGAGGCAATTCATAAAGTTGTGAAATCCATTCAGCGCAACAGGGCAGGATTAAAGGATCCCAACAAACCTATCGGAACCTTTATCTTCCTTGGACCTACAGGAGTAGGTAAAACACAGCTTGCTAAAGTGCTTGCCAAGTTTCTCTTCGACACCACGGACAATCTTGTCAGGATCGACATGAGTGAATATATGGAGAAATTCTCTGTATCCAGGCTGGTCGGGGCTCCTCCCGGATATGTCGGATATGAAGAAGGAGGACAGCTGACAGAAAAAGTAAGAAGAAAACCATATTCGGTTGTTCTTCTCGACGAGATTGAAAAGGCACATCCTGATGTATTTCATATACTGCTTCAGGTACTGGATGAAGGGCAGCTTACGGACAGCCTGGGCCGGCGGGTCGATTTCAGAAACACAATAGTTATTCTTACATCCAATATAGGAACAAGGCAGATAGCTGAATTTGGACATGGAATTGGATTCGATACTTCAGCAAAAAGAGCATCAAGAGATGAGCAAACGAAAAGTATCCTTCAGAAAGCCCTTCAAAAAACATTTGCTCCGGAGTTTCTCAACAGGATTGACGACATAATAATGTTCAACTCCCTGGGCAAGGAAGAAATTAATAAGATCATCGATCTTGAACTTAAAGGTCTCTACGACAGGGTTAAATCACTTGGCTACCAGTTGAAGATTGTAACAGCAGCAAGGGATTTCATTGCAGAAAAAGGCTTTGATGCCACCTATGGTGCCCGGCCTCTTAAACGGGCTATTCAGAAATATCTCGAAGATCCTATGGCTGAAGTACTGATTAAAGCTGATCTGAAGGAGGGCGATACAATTTTTGTAGGATTTAATAGTGTTAAATCGGAGATAAGGATCAAAATACAAAAGAATAAACCCCTTGAGGCTCCTTCGGGTAACTAACCCTCCCCCGTTAAGAAGTTATTGATTTTAAATCACCTATAGGAAACATGGGGTACAAAAGCAGATTAAAATCAGCTACAATTAACTTTCTGGCATCTGAATTACAAGCTTTTAGGCCGGAATTCCGAAAAGGTCAAATTCTGTGGATCCCGTAATAAGAATATCATAAAAATTACCTGGTGTAAGGTTATATTCCGAAGGAATCAGTACATTCTGGTCCACTTCCGGACTGTCATATTCCGTTCTGCCTTCGAAAAAGTCACCCTCCCTCCTGTCAATTACAACTTTTAGTATCTTGTTTATTAATTTCTTATTGAGTTCAGCTGAGATCAACTGCTGCATCTCCATTATTTCGGCAACTCTCCGACCCTTTTCAAGGCCGGGAACATCATCTCTGTAATTAACGTACGAAAATGTCCCTTCTTCATGCGAATAGGCAAATACCCCGAGACGGTCAAATCTGAATGTTGAAACAAATTCTTTAAGTTCATTATATTCCTTTTCTGTCTCTCCGGGATGACCTGCGATAAGAGTAGTTCTGATTACTGCATCAGGGAGTTCTTCACGTATACCCCGGAGAATATTTTCTGTCTCCTGCCGGTCATGCGACCGCTTCATCAAACCAAGCATCCTGTCGTTGATATGCTGAATAGGAATATCTATATACCTGCATATCCTTGAATTGCTTTTTATAAGGGAGATAAGTTGCACAGGGAAACTGAAGGGAAAAAGGTAATGAAGTCTTATCCATTCAAGTGATTCTATTTTAAGAAGTTCAGAAACCAGATCAGGTAATTTTTGTCTCCTGTAAAGGTCAAGCCCGTAATAACTCATATCCTGTGCAACCAGGATCAGTTCTTTTACACCTTTTCCTGCAAGTATCTCAGCTTCTGCTATAATCTCCTCAACCGGCCTCGAAATACATTTCCCTCTTATCAGAGGAATAGCACAAAATGCACATGTCCTGTCACACCCTTCAGAAACTTTAATATATGCATAATGCTGTGGTCCGATAAGGATTCTTTCATCTGATAACTCATTCCTGAATCTGATACCCATTTCTTCTAATATTTCCTTAATACTGTTTACACCAAAATACTTTGAGACTTCAGGGATCTCACTTTGAAGGGCAGACATGTATCTCTGTGATAAACAGCCGGTAACAAAGAGTTTCTCAATCCGGCCCGTATTCTTTGCCCTCACAAAACGGAGTATGGTATCTATGCTTTCTTCCTTGGCATCATTAATGAAACCGCAGGTATTTATTATTGCAATACTTGCCGATGGTTCTTCAGAATCAGATTTTATGTCATACCCGGCTGAATTTATCTGTTTCAGCAGTTTCTCAGAATCTACAACATTTTTGGAGCATCCAAGTGTGATAATATTGATTGTCCTGTTTTTCATACAATCTCTTGAAAATCAATAAATTCGTATTTTAAATCCAGGAAAGTGATTATAACTGCTATGAACTGAACAGTGAATCCACAAATTCGAACCGGTTAAAGATCTGAAGGTCATCAAGTTTCTCTCCAATACCAATATATTTGACAGGAATTTTAAATTGATCAGAAATACCTATGACAACGCCTCCTTTTGCAGTACCGTCCAGTTTAGTGATAGCCATCGCCGTTACATCTGTTACTGCCGTAAATTGCTTTGCCTGTTCAAAAGCGTTCTGTCCTGTC
This sequence comes from Bacteroidales bacterium UBA2198, assembly GCA_002328625.1. GTDB lineage: Bacteria > Bacteroidota > Bacteroidia > Bacteroidales > VadinHA17 > LD21. Next base: position 12,415 of record DCVC01000205.1, on the reverse strand, counting down.
GATCCGTCGAGTACCAGAAGAACCTCATGAGGGGCGCCCTTGAGCACCTTTTCCATAACCCTTTTAATTTTCGAGAGTTCCGACATCAGGTTGATCTTGTTATGCAAACGACCTGCAGTGTCAATAATAACCACATCATAACTGCCTGCAACTGCCGATTTGACTGAATCATAAGCAACTGAAGCAGGATCTGATCCCATTTTCTGTTTTATGACCGGGACTCCTGCCCTGTCGGCCCATATCTGCAACTGATCGATGGCAGCTGCACGGAAGGTATCTGCAGCACCGAGAAGCACCTTCTTCCCGGTGTTTTTATACTGGTATGCAAGCTTGGCAATAGTGGTTGTTTTTCCTGAGCCGTTAACTCCCACAACCATTATCACATATGGGATATCCCTGACAGGTAATGAAAAATCAAAATCAGCAGGTGAACTATCCTGGTCAAGAAGAGCTACAATCTCTTCTTTAAGTATTGTATTCAGTTCGTTGGTATTCAGATACTTATCTTTAGCAACCCTGGCCTCTATCCTTTCAATGATCCTGAGGGTGGTTTCTACTCCCACATCAGAAGATACAAGAACTTCCTCAAGATTGTCAAGAACCTCTTCGTCAACTTTTGATTTTCCAATTACGGCACGGGACAATTTTGTAAAAACGCTCTCTTTGGTTTTTTCGAGACCTTTATTGAGGTTCTCTTTTTTATCTTTTCCTATCAAACCGAGCCAGCCCATCATCTTTAAATTATTGCAGTTCAAATATAAAAAAAGCTCTCTTCAGCAATGAAGAAAGCTCATCAATTTCTTTTTCTATCCCAATCTACTTCTTGTTGAAGAAGTCTTTTATATGATCATTGTGAACGATTCCTTCTTTAAACTGGTATGCACCTGTTTTAGGCGATTTCGATATTTTAATGCATTTGGTGAATAATTTGCCCGTGCCTGTCTTAAGTGCTGCAACTACTTTCTTTGCCATAGTATCGTATTGTTTACTTTATTTCCCTGTGAATTGTATGTTTTTTAAGGATAGGGTTATATTTCTTCCTTTCAAGACGGTCAGGTGTATTCTTCCTGTTCTTTGTTGTTATATATCTTGATGTACCCGGCATTCCGCTTTCTTTGTGTTC
>DCVC01000205.1:3548-11248 GCA_002328625.1 Bacteroidales bacterium UBA2198 | reverse complement strand
CCCGATGCTGATATTTTCAGTGATATCCACCTCTGTTCCTCTGGCAGGTAATATCTTTTAACGAAAAGATTCGGGTAAAACTTCCTCTTTGTCCTCCGTTTTGAATGAGAAACATTGTTCCCAACTATTGCTTTTTTACCTGTAACCTGACAAATTCGTGACATTTATGCTTATTTTTCAAATGAAGCGCAAAGTACGTGATTTTTATCCTATTGACAAAATATTTATTTCATTTTTTTTTTACACAGCAACATATAAAGTAAGCTATTTACTGATAATCTGTTTTCTGAGGAGGTTCAGTGCCGCACGGGAAAACCTTTCAATATTTATTGATCTGTCGTTGCTAAATGTCTGTTTTTCAGTCACTGTACACTCTTCTGATGAAACGGAAATCCACACTCTCCCGACGGGTTTGTCTTCTGAGCCGCCACCGGGTCCGGCAATTCCTGAAGTGGCGACACTGTAATCTGTATTAAAGAGCTTCCTGGCTCCCTCTGACATCATCCTGACCACCTGTTCACTTACGGCTCCATATTGTTTTATCAATTCATTCTGTACTCCAAGAAGGTCAGTTTTAATACTATTGGCATATGCAACCACTGAACCTGTAAAATAATCTGAACTGCCGGCAATACTTGTGATCATGCCGGCAATTTTCCCTCCTGTACAGCTTTCTGCCGTGCACAGTGTCATTTTTTTTTCTTTAAGCAGCCTTCCGATAACCATTTCCAGCGACTCCTCATTTTCGGAGAATATGTACTCAGGTATATATTGATATAACTTCACAACCTGCTCATTAATGATGTTAGAGAGCTTCCCGAAATCGTCTCCTTTAGCAGTCAGTCTGAGCTTAATTACACCAAATGACGGCAGATAAGCCAGTTTAATGTTTCCGGGAAGCGCTTTTTCAAAATCAGTAAGAATTTCAGCAAGTTTTGCCTCATAGGTTCCGTAAGTCATGACATTCTTGTGGATGATGGTTTGGGAACTCAATCGTTTTTTAAGATCAGGAATTACATGATCAGACATGATATACTTCATTTCAGCCGGAACACCGGGTACTGAAATATAGATTGTTCCCTTTTTTTCAAACCACATTCCCGGGGCAGTTCCCATTGCATTTGTAAGAATCCTGCATGATTCAGGTACTTCTGCCTGCCGTCGGTTGTTTTCGTTCAGGGTAAAACCACGCCGTTTCATCATATTCCTGATCATTGTCAGGACCTCTTCATTAGGAATAAGCCGGGTGTTGAAAAAATCACAAAGAACAGGTTTTGTTACGTCGTCACTGGTCGGACCCAGCCCTCCTGTAATTATCACAACATCAGTATCGTCTTTTATGCTCTCCAGAGCGTCGAGAATGTCTTCCCTCCTGTCGTGAACCGAGGTTTTTCTGTGAATATCAAAACCAATATTGCTCAGTTCGGTCCCTATCCAGGCGGAATTGGTATCTATGGTCTGGCCTAGCAGGAGTTCATCTCCTATTGTTATTATTTCTGCCTGCATTGTCATATATTCATGAAATCAGCAGCAAATATACAGATTTAATGTATTTTTTAAACCCATTAACCACGGAGTATCACGGCATTAAGTATCACGACATTATACGGAATATAACACAGAGTTGATCACTCATGGAATCAAGCCATGTAATCCGGTGCTAACTCCATGTGTATCTCTGGTTTAAAATATTACCGGTTAATAATCCCGAACTGCCGGATGATAAAAGATAATTTGCAAAGCACTAAAAAACAGGTAATTATCTATAAATGTACTCAGCCTCATTGTTTACTTTTATCGGGTAACCCCTACTATTATATTTATATGAGTTGGTAGTTACCTGCACTTTCTGAATGAAGGGATCTTCAATATTAAAATGAATTGTATATGTTTCTTTTAAAATATTGTTGGGATTTGTGTATTTACCGGGTGTCATCAACCGGCTGAATGACTGATAAGGATTTTTCTTGTTATCATACTCATATTCGGTTGTTGTCTGTAATTCAGCATTTCCGGCTGGAAGTACACGATATTTTGCCTGTTGTGCCAGGTTGTCATTATCATCATATGAATAATCAATATACCCCGATAACTCATTCTTCCAATACATTGTTTGTCTGCTTATTCTGCCATTCTCAAAAGCATATTCCGAATATTCTGAATTGATTACCGACGGACGGATAAATGTTACTCTTAACAACTGGCTTTGGTCATCATAATCATAGGTTTTGGTGAGGCTTTTTGCAGTGTTACCCGGATTAATCCATTCTTTTCTGTTCATGGCTGCTTCAACCACTGTGCTGCTGCTGCTGTACATTGCAGGATCGACATAAAATTCTGATTTGATTAACTGGTTTTTATCATTGAAAGAATGCCTGGTATAATGGAATTTGCTTTTTTCCTCGCTTATAAGCCGGGCTTTGGTATAGCTGTATTCGAAATAAGGCTCACCGTTTATCAGCACCTTGCTTAGCAGGGGAATATCCTGGTTTTCGATTGTCAGTTGCTTCTCTTTTTCGCAGGAAAATAGAAAAAAGGTTATAACACATAGTAACACTGTCTTTTTCATGGCATCAGTTTTAGTGTTAATTATTTAACAGCAAAAATCAAGCCGATATCATTTCCAAAATTAGAAATTTTCTACCTGAAAATCAATATTTACTGCAAAACCCGTCTGGTAGAAAAATAAACCCACTTTCTCCGTCAGTTGGCAGATTAAGTGAGTGAGATCCTCCTTTGCCAAAGCTTCGGAGGATGAGAGCGGGAAACGGGGGTCGAACCCGCGACCCTCAGCTTGGGAAGCTGATGCTCTACCACTGAGCTACTCCCGCAAAAAACAATAATTCAGGTTCAGGCAAAAATAGTAAATAGTATTATTCTCTCCTACTACCAGGCTAACTTATAATGATAATACTCTTTGACTGCAAATTTTGGATTTTTATTTCGGATTAATTTATAGCCTTCGCCAAATCGCATATGCTTAACCTGCCTCTTCGATATCTCCAGAAAGAAAATGATTCATAAAACTTGTTGTAAATATTTCAAAATAAATTAATTATATTAGGATTATCAATATTTTTTTTGTACCTTACAAAATATATATTTTGAAGTTAGTGTCAATAAACTAAATTCTTCATAATGGCAAAAACAATTAATAAAACAAAAAAAAGCAGGAATCCCATAACAATAAAATCCGAAGAAACAATGATCATAATTTCCGAGGAAGATATTCGCAACAGAGCATTTGAGGTATATCAGGAGAATGTCAATTCTTCTTTTAATGAACTGGATAATTGGTACTATGCTGAAAGAGAGTTGAGTGGATATTACAAATAGGCTAATCTGATTTCCATCAGCCATCGGCATTTGCATCCAAATTCTTAAAGTATGTTTAATAAAGCCTTTCATGACATGATTCTCTTAGTATGGTATATTATTTGTACTATGTAAAGAGAACTAAAATCAGAAGTTATGAAAGCAATAAAAATAAATATCGTCACCTTAATTGGAATCTTCGGATTTTTAATGATATCTGCCAATAGTCATTCCCAGGATATTAAATTAAACAGTAAGGAGCGTAAGGAGGCAAGAAAAGCACAGTTGACTGCCAACTACCATATTTTGGATTCTCTCATAAGTTTAAGGAGTTTTGTACTTGAAGCAGATTATCTTCAGAATCGAATTGGCGACAGGATACCAGTGCAATCCAATATTAATTTTGTGAAAGTTAACGGAACTACAGGCGTTTTGCAGACCGGTTCGAGCTATAGCCTTGGATATAATGGAGTTGGAGGTGTTACCGCTGAAGGAAGAATAGGGAAATGGGATGTTTACAAGGATCCTAAGAAATTAAGTTACAGGGTACAGTTCAGCCTGCTGACAAATATAGGATACTACGATATTTACCTGACTATTTCTTCAAACAATCGTGCGACAGCGACTATTTCAGGATTAGGGCCAGGCAGGCTTACCTGGGAAGGGCGTCTTGCGACAGTATATAATTCAAGGATATTCAAAGGGCGTACTATATAAAAGGTCTCTGCATCTAATCATCCTTTTTTATTGCAACCGCTATCTTTGAATCGGCCGTTCCATAGTAGAGAAGCCACTGATTTCTAAAGAAGACCAATCCTTCTACAAAGCAGACTTCGTTAACTTCTCCTGTTTTTTCGTACGGTTTTTCAGGACGTATGAAATTGCTATCCATCCGGTCAATCATCTTGTAAGGATTATTTTTATCATATAAAGCCTGCCCGCCTGAATATGTAAATTCTGGTAAATCCGGGTCGTTGTAATTTGAGGCATTACTGGCATTATATATCAGCAATATTCCATCTTCCTGTATCAGAGCATATGGTCCCGGCTCCACCAGACGGCTGTCAAAATAACCCGGACGTGGATTCAATACAGATATCATTTTTTTACTTTCTTCGTTTTCTGCTGTAACCCAATGTATAAGGTCTTCGGAAGTTGCCATAAACAGGTCGGTATCACCAAAATACATCCAATACTTACCTTTGATTTTCGTAGCAATAATCCTGCCCTGTTCCATTTTGGACACGATTGCACCTGACTTTGACCACGTATCCCTGTATTTTTCTTCACCCAATACCAGGCCGTGCTTTACCCATGTTTTCAGGTCTTTTGAACTTGCCAGACAGAGTCTGGCTGTTTTGCCGTCATATGCAGTGTAGGTCATAATATATTTGCCTTCTTCTCCCTCTACTATCCGTGGATCTTCAACACCTCCCTTCCATTCATATTCCTGCATATTGTCATTGTCGGGATATAGGACAGGATCAGCTAGCTTCTTAAACTGTAATCCATCTTCGCTTACAGCTAACCCCAGTCTTGATGTCATTTCCATGTCCTGTGCCCTGTAAATAAGATACACTAATCCATCCTTAACGATTGCGGCAGGATTGAGTACATTTCTTTCTTCCCATATTACTTCCTTTTTACTGACAGGACAAAGGAAAGCCTTATCAGATGACGGTTCTAAGATTGGATTTATACTATCAGCCTTTACAAAACCGATCAAAGCCCAGCCTCCTGCTTTATCGGCTTCTGGTTTTTCTTTTGATATATTAATAGTACATCCTGATAAAATCAATAAGCATGGTATAATAAATCTAAGTTTCATTTTGTCCTTTATTCGTTTCTGGTTTTGTCGGAATCCTGGTTGTGCTTATAGCCTTTTATTACAGTCGGGCTTCCCTCAGCAGATCCTTATACCTCGATCGTTTACGAAAAACAGTGTGATTGTATTTAAGCATAGGTAGAGTTGCATTCGTAACCCGGAATAAGGCTTGCCATGTTTGTGTTTCAGTATTACAAAGTTAAGAAAGCTCGTGATACAAGTCAAATAAAATTTATCAGGCAGCCAGAAATTGATGAATAATTGACTTCAATAGCTTAATTCTATTGTCAAGGATTTTTCTGTTAGCTTTTATGATGTTGCCTGGGAGAATTTACTATGCTCAAGTCTTTTTGCGTTTATTGATCCGGTATTATTTATTTGATTTTACATGCTAATATTGTAAATTTGACTTTTAGGATATTTCTCATTTTGTTAATATTCATATTCCTATGAGTAAGTTGATATACAATAAACCTTTTAAAGTTAGTCGGATCTTGAGTATAATCATTTTGATCACGGTCTTGTTTTTTACTGGTTTATTGCCAGCATTTTCCTGTACCGAAGAACCTGCAGAAAAGAAAGATTTATCTGATCGGCCAAGGATAACATTTGCAGAGACTGATTATGACTTTGGTATTATCAAATCTGGAGAAGATGCTGTGCATTATTTTGTATTTTCAAATGAAGGTAAGTTGCCACTGGTTATCACAAATGTGCGGACTTCCTGTGGCTGTGCGGTTCCCAAATGGCCAAAAAGCCCGATGGGCAGTGGTGTAAAAGATTCCTTAAGAGTTGAATACAATACTAAAGTGAAAGGTGCTTTCAATAAAACCATTACGGTGCAATCAAATGCAGTGAACGGAGAAGTTGAATTAAGAATAAGGGGTGATGTGATTAAAGCAAAATAAGTTTCATATAAAATATTTTCATGTGCCGGGTAAATTATTTTATAAAAATAACTCTAGTTCCAATTCTCTTTCTGGGGTTATTTTATTGTTGCAGCCCGGAAACAGAACCAGGTTCAGTAGAACCATTATCAATAGAGCTCATCAGCATTGATGTGACTACTTTTCTGGGATCTGACGGATCGATCAGACTTGAGGTTACAGGTGGCTCTCCTCCATACAGTTACAGCTGGTCTAATGGTTCGGCAACAAAAGATATTGAAGGACTGACGGCCGGAGTTTATTCAGTTATCGTGAAAGATGCAATTGATTCAACCGCCACAGGAAGTGTAATGGTTAAACAACCTATACCGGAAAATGCAGTCCTAGATATCGAAGGAAATATTTACACAACCGTTAAAATCGGTGATCAGATATGGATGAAGCAGAACCTGAGGGTATCATTTGCACCTGATAGTACAGAAATAATAAGTTACTCATATAACGACGAACAGAAGAATGCCGAAACCTTCGGAAAGCTTTATACATGGGATGTTGCAATGAACGGTTCAGTTATGGAAAAAGCTCAGGGAATTTGCCCTGCCGGCTGGCACATCCCTTCCGACGAGGAATGGAAAATCCTTGAAATGCAACTGGGTATGACATCTCAGGAAGCTGATATTTCAAATGCCTGGCGTGGTCAGGGTGTTGGTACAAAGCTCGGAAAAGGAGGTGAATCGGGTTATGAAGCTCTTTATGCCGGAAGGCGCACAAGTAGTGGAACTTACAACCTGCTCAACCAGTACGAATATATCTGGACATCTACCGAATCAGGGCAGTATGCCTGGCGTCGTTGCCTTGATATAGCGATCAGCACCGTAGGAAGATACAATACTTTCCCAAAAACTTATGCATTTTCGATCCGTTGTATAAAAGATAAATAAGATACAGGAATGAAGAAGTTTATCCTTTCATCAATACTCTTATTCTTAATGGTTTCATGTACAAAAGATGAAAACGGAGGTTCGGAAAATCCTGATCAGCCTCTATTTTTTGTATCTCTGGAAGCCGAAAAGGATACTATTGAATCTGGCGGATCAACAAAAATTTCTGCTGTGGCATCCGGATACAAACTTACCTTTTACTGGTCTGCTACTGCAGGAGATATTCTGGGCTCCGGAAGTGAAGTTATATATACGGCTTCACCATGCCATATAGGTAAGAATACAATTACCTGTACAGTCCGTGATGGAAAAAATGTTTCTCAATCTAAAGAGATCTTCATTGTCGTTAAATAAACTGATAATAACCTCACTGCTTGTGTTTGGGTTACATGTTGATCATGCTCCCGCACAATGCCTCTCTTCAGTAAATCCTGTGGGGGGAACAAACAATCTGCTGGTTTTGGAAAAGCATTCGCTAAGGATCATCTCGTTTTACAGGTATAATTATGGCAATCAATATTTTGAAGGAGATAAACGCTCAGATTTCAATCTGATAAGAAGTGCCAACTATAATTATGCAGGAAGTATCATCGGATACGGTCTGGCCAATTGGATTACCCTTGAAACGGAACTCGGCTATTTTTTCAATAAAACACAGCATTACAACCTTGATCCTTCTTATACCCTGAACGGCAGCGGTTTTTCAAATGCAATACTTTCAGCCCGATACAG
>DCVC01000205.1:0-3540 GCA_002328625.1 Bacteroidales bacterium UBA2198 | reverse complement strand
GGAGTTGAATTACCTGTTGAAGTGCAACCTACCATAGGAGCATTCGGGATGGTATTCCAGTTTTTTATGGTAAAAGAAAAACCTTTGACCGGAGTCAGGTACTTTGTTACCAGCAGGATCGATTTAAATTCAAAGAATAATCAGGAATATAAATTAGGGACATCAGTTTTTACTTCCCTGTTTTTTTCGAAACACCTTATGTTTTCGTGGCTTAAAGGAGACTGGACGACTATTCTTCAGATAAGGAATGAGACCCGTAATGAAGATAAAACAATTACAGGCCTGAAAGAATCATCCGGAGGTACTATCTTTTATTTTTCACCACAGATCAACTATTTCATAAAAGAAAAATGGAACGTTTCAGTAATTGTTGACCTTCCGGTTTATAAGTACTTTAAAGGAACACAACTTGCAACAAAATATGGCGTGTCACTGAACTTGGCAAGAGATTTCAAGCTGTAAGGAGATATTTCCGCCGGATGTTGAAGGTACATTAACATAAACCATGAGGATAAAGTACCCCAGCTGATAAATTTTTCAATCCTTCAGGCAGCGTACACTCAGACCACGTCTCCATATGCAGCCAACATCAATTTTTATTTCACCACTGTTAAAAGAAATCTCAATAACATTTTCACCTGATGATTTCCACCAGCGTGAAAAATTGCCGATACCCTCAAAATATCCTGAAACTGTTCTGATTCCGCCAGGAATTGCGGTAAAACCGCTTTCATTGGTAGCCCCGGTATTAGGACTTAACCAGTGAAGTGTGTCAACCTCTTTCATTCTGCCCCCGGCAACTTTCAAATCACCGATAAAGCTTATCATATTTAACCATTCCTCATGACTGGGAATATGCCAACCTGTCGGACAAAGTTTTCCTGAGTTCACAGCATACCAGTTATATAATGCACCATATGTATCTTTATTTGAAATATCGTTATTAAACCAGCAATATGAACCGGTTGCAATGCTATTCCATGATTCATCATCGATTATGTTTGAGATATATGATCCGTCATTATATTTTGTGGTTTTGAGATTTTCGGCCATCCATGCCCTGGTGTTAATCAGAATTGTTTTATAAATGTTGCCTTCAATATCTGAAACTGTACTATAAATTAAGCCAGGATTAAAAATAATTGGCTTGTTTTCCGAAACAGTTGTAGTAAAACTCAGCTGGTTTCCATATGCAGTACCCGCGATATTCGTAGCATAAGCCCTGATGTAATAAGTTGTAACAGGGTCTAAGCCTGTTAAATAGCTATTGTATAACCCTGATCCGGTTCCATCTATAGTTTTAAAATTACTTATTGTAGGATTTTCTGTTGTTGCCCAGCAAACACCCTTTTCAGTTATAGTTTCACCGCCATCACGAGTAATATTCCCACCTGAAACAGCAGCTTTGGAAGAAATAGATGTAACTTCAGCGGTTGTAAGTGTAATAGATAATGTGGGAAGTGTTGAAAATATTACCTGATTACCATAGCCAACACCAACCTCGTTTGTCGCATAAGCACGAACATAATACAAAGTACCGGGTACTAATCCTGAAAGGTAGCTGTTAAAAGAACCTGGTCCTCCGCCCTCAAATGTCATGTTATGGCTGACAGTTGGATCACTTGATGTATTCCAGCAAACACCTCTTTTCACTATTGAGGCACCCCCGTTATCAGTAACTGTACCTCCGCATAATGCACTCGTTTGCGTGATATTAGTAACGTCAGCAGTTATCAAAACCGGTGAAAAGGGCTTTTTTTTACATGAAGAATTACAGGTAAGAAAAAGCGCGACAAGAATAATCAGGATCTTCAGGTGGCCATTTGTCATTTCTTGATCATGATTATACAGTGAATAAGGAGACTTTCAAATTTACATCTAATTAAGATGACTTTAGTTAAATTAGTCTTAGTTTAATTCATATATTTATCTAAGTTTAAACCGGATTGGCTGAGAATAGCTTGTTTGAGTTCTTAATGATAGATTCTGTTATGAAGAGCAATGATCTAAAGAAAGGTAAAGCAACGATAAGCAGGAGAGATTTTGTCAGAAAGGCTATACTTGCAGTTTCAGCAGCAGGTGGTGCCGGATTAATTGGCTATAGTGTTTTTACTTCCAAAAAACTAAACACAATAAATAATGTTCGCAGAATGGGACATTGTGCTCCAAGCGTTATGCAGACACTCCTCGATATAAATAATGTTCAAAATAACAATCTGGTTCTGTATGCCGGAGCAATGGCAGGGGGTATTGCCGGATCAGGAACGGAGTGCGGAGCCCTTACTGCTCCTTTGATGTTCATGGGTTTCCAAAATAATAATTTTACTGAGGTTTCCGAAAAACTTAACCTTGCCAGCAAAGCACAATCATACGTAAACGAGTTTACTGCCTTTAATGGTTCGTGCATTTGCAGCAAGATCCGACAGGGTGGCATGCCGGCATGCATGAAAGCTGTCCATAGTTTCTATAAGCCATTTTCAAAGGCACTTTCTTCCCCGGCTGTTTTATCAGATGAGGCAACAGAATCTTATTCATTGTTGCTGAAAGCATTTGGTGAAAATAATTTTCATTGTGCCCATAACGTTCTGAAAGTCCTTAACAGTAATTTTTTGATAACAAATGAACTTCTTTACTCATCACAGATATTTATCGGAGGGATAGCATTACTTAACCGGACGTGCGATGCTCTTACTGCAGGTGTTATGGCATTAAGCTCTTTAACTGCAAGAATCGAGAACAGTTATTCAAGGGTAGCAAAAATGAACAGGTTACTCAGGAATAAAAGCAATGAGGCAATGAATGAAGACATTAACAATTTCAACCGTTCAATTAATCTTGCAGAGGAACTTGGTATCTGGTTCAGAAATGAGTTTGGTTCAGTTAACTGTTATGATATCTGGAGGCTTGATTTCTCAAAAACCAGAGATGCCGAAAGTTATGTTTCCGGTCAGTGTATGATTCAATGTCGATATATAGCAAACAGAGTTGCACAAAAGGTTAACATGATGGTTTAAAAAAATTAATCTTTAATGACCGATAAAAGACAGAGAGACCCCTTACTCCCACCCTGCAGGACTCGTCAAAATCCGCAATTTTTTGAGCCTCCAATGGGACTCGAACCCACGACCTGCTCATTACGAATGAGCTGCTCTACCGGCTGAGCTAAGGAGGCAGAATTCATCGCAAATATAATTAAATTCATTCCAGTTTTTCCAATCTGCTCAGCAACGGAGGATGTGAATAGTGGAAAAAAACATATGCGGGATGAGGCACCATGTTTGACAGGTTCTTTACAGAGAGCTTCTTTAATGCCTGCGCAAGAACTTCAGGCCTGTAATTGTTTCTCACGAAATTGTCAGCCTCAAATTCGTTCTTCCGTGATATATAATTGGATATAAGTCCAATAAGCAAAGAAAGAGGACTATAAAGAATTCCAAAGACGATAAGCCCTAAATGAAAACTGGGAACTTCAGCTCCGAGAGCCCGGGAAAGCCCTGGACTGTTTACAACCAGTGAAAAGAGAAATAGCATAAATCCTGT
>DCVC01000274.1 GCA_002328625.1 Bacteroidales bacterium UBA2198 | reverse complement strand
CCTGCAGTAACACAGGACACACAACTAACGCCTAACACGGACAATGGGTAAGTTGCTTGTCACGGTTTTTGCTGTTTCCCGTCCCCAAATCCCCAATTAATACATAATATTGAATATCAATTATATAACAAATAGTGAACATCTCATTTAAGGCCATTTCCAGCCCACTTAAGACACGATCTCCATTCCATTGGTATCTATCTATTACTCTGACTCAAAGTGGCTTAAAACGCTTTAAAACAGGCAATTACAGCATTCCTGGCAATCATCATATGATTTAACTAATTATAAATCAATATAATAACAATTAAATTGTACAGCCTGGGACTTTGGAGCCGGGCTTTTTTATTTCTATTTAACCATTAATCAAAACTATCATGAAATCAAATCAACACACTATATCAGAAGTAAGACTGATTTACAGAACCAAAATAAAAGCATCAGACAGGTCACAGGTTAAATGCTCAAAGGATGCATTCGACATATTTATGGAAAGTTGGGAACTGGATTCCACAGAACATATTCAAGAGTTTAAGCTCATGCTATTGAATAGATCAGTTAGAGTCCTGGGTATATCATCACTATCAAAGGGTGGTACAACAGGGACCGTTGTTGATGTAAAGTTGCTGATGCAGTATAGTATAAAGAGTAGTGCAAATGCAATTATTATGTGCACAATCACCCAAGTGGTAACCTACAGCCAAGTGAATCTGAGCTGGCAATAATCAGGAAGGTAAAGGATTCAGCGAAACTTATGGATATTCAGCTGCTGGATCATTTGATAATAATCCCTGGAAGGTGGTATTACAGTATGGGAGATGAAGGAATACTATAAACAAATAAAGGTGGTACGATTATCCTCTCTGCATTTCCCCTGCTGCAGATAGGATCTTTTAATGTACCACCCAATAAGAAACGTATACAGAATGAAATAATTGAGGCGACACCCAGATTTTATCCTCAGTTTATTAAAGATGCGCCAATTGTTTGGAATAAAAGAAGGGGTTGCAATATATCTTATTTTAATAATATTGTCAGTTCAGCATCTCAGATCTTTCACCAGTAATTGTTATTACTTATTTTTTTCAACCAGTTTCAGAAGCCTGATTTAAGAATTCTTCATGTGTTTTACTGGATTAACTACAATCGGCCTGGAAGTTGAAATAAAGCAAAGGGCGACAAATTTTAAGAAACTTAGTTGCTCATGCTAAAATCAGACAACAAAAAATTGCCGCCCTTGTTTTAATAACCACTAACCTTCATGGCCATGGAAAAGGTGATATTAATGCCTAAAACTTACATATTTAATAACTTATAGACGACAATACTGAAAGTGCCACCTATATTGTAACCAAAAAAACTTTCACATTGAAGATTGTAAGCAAATTTATTATGATAAGTCATAATATCATATCGATTTTTGTTAAAAATATTAACTAATAATTAATTTGTAGTTGATAAATTAATATTTTGGCTTCCAAAATCATTTGGGTATTTTAGGAAAGACTCCGAAAGAAGTATAATTCCAGAAATGTTTCAGTATAGTTTCAGTAGTAACAAATAAAAAAGCCTTGATATTGTTGTGTATCAAGGCTTTTGTTGTTTTATTGTACAAGAATATAAAAACATTATTTGTTGCAACCCGGTTGCAACCGGGCTAAATGAAGAAAGGTTATGTAAGAATATAACCTTTTGATAATCAATTGTGGGGCGTGACAGATTCGAACTGTCGACCTCTTGCCTGTCAAGCAAGCGTTCTGAACCAACTGAACTAACGTCCCGTTCAGTTGCAAAAATAATATTTTATTCTTATCGGCTGACTTATGCTTCCATATTGTTATCTTCGATAAGATATAAATCTGATAACCTTTAAATGAACCATGTATGAGATCACACGAAATTGACTTTAAGATCTTCGGGGATGATATCCAATTTGTCGAAATTGAACTCGATCCGGGGGAAACAGTAATTGCCGAGGCAGGTACCATGGTCTATATGGAACAGGGAATCACTTTTGATGTAAAAATGGGGGACGGTTCTGCACCAAATCAGGGAATAATGGATAAACTGTTCGCTGCCGGCTCGCGGCTTATAACAGGTGAATCATTGTTTATAACCCATTTCACAAATCATGGAAACGGGAAGAGCCGGGTTGCTTTTGCAGCGCCTTATCCGGGGACAATTGTTCCTCTTAACTTAAACAATGTCAGCAACAAGCTTATAGTTCAGAAAGACGGGTTTCTTTGTGCGGCATTCGGAACAAAACTTACTGTTACCCTCAACAGAAAGATAGGATCAGGCCTGCTTGGAGGAGAGGGATTCATCCTTCAGAAGCTGGAGGGTGATGGAATGGCTTTTATTCACGCAGGCGGTACCGTGATCGAAAGATCTTTGAATAATGCAACTCTGCGTATTGATACGGGTTGTGTTGTAGCCTATGAACCGGCACTCGATTTTGACATTGAAACCACAGGCAGCCTTAAATCAATGGTTTTTGGCGGGGAAGGCTTGTTCCTGGCTACCATAAGTGGCACAGGAAAGGTGTGGCTTCAGTCGATGCCTGTACGCAAGCTTATCAGAGCACTATCGCCTCTGAGCAAGAACAGGGGTAAAGAAGCGGGGTCTATCCTTGGAAGTTTCCTTGAGAGGTAAGTTATCCTGACTTAAGAAAAATCAAATCCTGAGATATAGGCCGGAGCATCATAAAAGGGCTCTTTCTCCTTTTCGGTAAGATTAATAAAGCGTGTGTAAACAAGTCCGGGTTTTGCATTAAGCATCCTGTTGAGAGCTCCCATTTCAACTCCTGACCTCAGCTTATCAAAAAGCTCACTCCTGTCATCGAGCCACATCAATCCGGTGTTGTACCCTTCAATGGCGCATACCGATTCAAAAAGGTTTGCAAGAAGATCCTCCATTCCTTTTTTACAATAGATCGAATCAAATACAAGGTGCCGGAACTCACCGGGTTGAAAAAGCCTCCTGTAATACGGGGTATGTGGCAATACCTTCATAATGACCCAACCCCAGACACCAGGCATATCATAAATTTTGTAAGAAGAGGGAAGTGCGCTGACTCCTGCAATAATTTCATCCCCTTCCTTAAGAACATAATAATGGTCACCGTAAAAAGAATAATCGGTATTGAAAAGCGAATACCCTGCATAATAATCATAAAGAAGTGATTCCATTTGTTTTTCCTGTTCAGGAGTCCTGATTTTCGAGACCCGTTTGTCGGGCTTGGGAGAAAACCTGCTGAAGGCAACAGTCAGGAAGGACCTGATATACTCATATCCAGCCTGGTGAACAAGATTCTTTGAACGTTCATTCATACTCTCCACGAAGGCATACATAATATGCTTATCCCCTTCATAGACACCCTTAAGATCAAGCAAATGCGGCTTGCTGAAAATTTCAAGCGTACGCTGCCTAAAGGAATCATCCTTCTCGGGCCTGATCAAATCTTTTGAGCGTCTTCGCCAGTTAATGTCCGATTGAAAAGTTGTCTGAAATGCCAGATATCGCAGATAAGATGATGGATACCGAAGATTCCCCTGTCCTGTTATCCTGTAACAGGAACCAACAGTTCCCGTGATCTGGTTTTTCTTATAAAGTGAAAGAAATCTTATCTGGTCCTTATAAGCTTCGATCCTGGCGTCAATGTTCTGCAGCTGAAACCTTAGCCCTCCTTCCGATCCCTGAACTGCATGATTAAGGATACCGAGGATATCATCATTTGCATGATCAGAAATCCTTACATCAAGGCCTGAGTGTGTGAAAATACTTCTTTCGAACATTTATAAAATCTGCATTTAATTTGTCTTGTTGTCAAGACTGCCAAATACTCTTCTGAGAACCGGTGTCACTCTTGCTGTAACCTCTTTCCTTATCTTCAGCTCCTCAGCCTCAACTTTTATGAACATACCGTTAAGTGCTTTACCGGTCAGGAAATCATCCAGATCGGTATTAACCAGTTTAAATCCTGCAAGCTTACCTGCAACCGAACCGGCCAGGGTGTTCCACCTGCCTGTAAGCGCTATCCACGAATCTTTGGTTGAGATATCTCCGATGATCTTTTTTTCAGTTGAAACCTGGATCTTAGGTTTATAAAGTGCATATAATTCATTATATGTTGTACTCCTCAGATAACTGGTTGCAGCATTATCAGCGCCATTTAGAATACTGAAGGCATCTCTTACAGTCATTTGCCTGACACTGTTTATAAAAATCGGAGCAACTTCCTTTGCAGCATCTTCTGCAGCTCTGTTTATCCTCAGAATGACATCTTCAATAAGCTTATCCCCTCCGGGTATCCTGGAAATGTTCTCAACTATGATCCTTGCTTCTTCGGGAAGAAGTATTTTGACAAGTTCGTCTCCATAATATCCATTTTCGGCGGCGAGTCGTTTTGCAGAATTGGTCGCCCCTGTTGTAAGTGCCTCTTTCAACCCGCCAATCACTTCTTCCTCAGTCAGCGGAAGATTTGCTGAGGTCTGAAGCACTTTAACTACATCACACCCCGTAAAAAGCAAAAAAACAGTACTAAAAATGATGATCCTGATTTTCATTTCTTTGTATTTTGATATAATGTGCAAGATACAAAATAGAGTGAAACGTTACAGGATGCTTCTGAAAAGAGCTTCAGAAATTATCAGGTCTCCGGAATTTGTTATTTTTATATTTTCCACATTGCCTTCAACCATGTTGATCTCTTCCCCTGTCTTTTCAAGCACTGTGGCATCGTCGGTAAATGAAGGGTTATATTCCTGCAGAAAGGCTTTCTTTATAAGTTCAATATCAAAGACCTGAGGTGTTTGTACCTGTCTTATATTATGCCGGTCAACTGCGATGCTTCCCTTATCCGTTATTATCCTCAACGAATCGGCTGCGGAAATTACAGGGATTGCATTGCCATGTTTTTTAGCACCTTCAAAGCAACGTTTTATTGTTCCGATACTTACAAAAGGTCTTACTCCATCGTGAATTGCGACCAGGCCGGGTTTATCTGCATACACCAAACCGTTCTTAACTGACAAGAATCTTGAACTTCCCCCTTTTACTACTGTGTGTGGAATATCAAATGAATACTTAACCTTAAGTTCCTCCCAGTAGCTGAGATGATTATCCGGCAGGACAATTATGATCTTTACAGATTTATCGAATGATATAAATCTTTCAATAGTATGCATCAGTACAGGTTTTCCGGCAATCTCAAGAAATTGTTTCGGAATATCCGTCCCCATTCGTTTTCCGGTACCTGCTGCTACTATAATTGCATATAAATTCATTCGTTCGTTTTCTGCGGCCCCCATCTCCCCCAAATAAGCTACCCCCCCTTCAGGGGGGCAGGGGAAAAAAGGGTGAGATGAAAAGTGCTTATTCCTTAGTATACAAAAACCTCTTTATGCTCCTCTTTGGCGTCTTTGCAAACTCCTCGGGATGTACCCTGAACTTGTGTACTGCCATAAAATCGGGCAATCTCTCATTTACACTTTTTCTCGCCTCCTCAAGAATAGTCCCTGTCTGGTCCTCAGAGATATTGTCCCGCTTCATCATCTCATAGTCGGGATATATTAATCCTATTAGTTTATTATCTTCCTGGATTACCAATGATTCAGTAATATAGTTCATATTGTTAATTACTGATTCAATTTCCTCGGGATAGATATTCTTTCCCGATGGTCCAAGTATCATGCTCTTACTCCTTCCCTTAATGAAAATGTTCCCGTCCTTGTCCATCACTCCCAGGTCGCCGGTGTGCATCCAACCGTTTTCGTCAATTATCCCTTTAGTTGCCTCTTCATTTTTGTAATAGCCTGTCATAACATTTTCGCCCCGAAGAATTATTTCCCCTACCTGGTTTTGCGGATCAGGGGAATCAATCGTTACTTCAAGGGTATCGACCGGTCTGCCTGAAGCACCGAGTTTTGTTGTATCCCATGAGGCATAACTTATTAGTGGTCCGCATTCCGTCATACCATAACCAACAGTAAATCTGAACCCTATTTTCCTGAAGAATTTCTCCGCGTCCGCATTAAATGCTGCACCACCTATTACAATCTCATGAAAACGTCCGCCAAATGTCTCAACAAGTTTTTCTCTGATCTTTTTATGAAGAATTGAGTTGATGCCGGGAACAGACAGCAGGATTTTCATATGCGGCCTGGTGATAACAGGCAGCAGCTGCTTTTTAAATATTTTTTCTATCACAAGAGGGACGGATAATATCAGCCTCGGTTTTATTTCTTTGAATGCCTGAATAATAACCTGCGGTGAAGGTGTTTTTGATAAAATGGTTATATGGCACCCGTAGGTAAAAGGAAAAAGGAATTCGAATGCACATCCGTATGTGTGAGCAAGGGGGAGAAATGAAACCAGCGGATCGCCGGGCTTTAAAGGCATATGGTTCTGGGCAAACCTTACGTTGGCAGCAAGGCTGTTATGTGTTATCATAACACCTTTCGGATTACCTGTTGTTCCTGAAGTGTAGCTGATAACTGCCAGTTTGTCATTGGTAACATCCGAAAATTTAATGTCATCTTTTGTAACTTCCGGGTAAGCTTCAGAAAATTTCTCCTCCAGAATATCATAAATCTTTTTTACCTGAGGGTCCGGTGAAGTGACCAGACGGAAGTCTTCAAGCGAAACTGCTCCTTTAATTTCGGGCATTTTCTTTGCATCCAGAGTTTCATGGATCTTATCATCAACAAAAAGCATCCTGGAATCAGAATGGTTAACAAGGTATGAAATGACTTCCGGTTTGAAATCGGGTAAGACAGGTACAATTACTCCTCCATAAGTAACAGCAGCCAGGTAAACGACACACCAGTTGGCAGAATTCCTTCCCACGAGAGCAATTTTGTCTCCTTCTTTGATCCCTGTTTCCCTGAAAAGCATATGGATTTTCAAGATCCTGGCTGCAATATCCCTGTAGGTATATCCTTTTTCAGTGTAGTTCGACAAAGCCTCAATTTCCCAGTTCTGTATAATGCTTTGTTCAATATAACCGACTAAACGTTCCTTGATCATAGTGATGGGTTTTAGTTATTTAAGATGAAGTTAGAACTTGAATATTATATTATTCCTCTCAGATAAAATACATAAGGAGAACAGCAATTGTTGCAAGAAGATTTACGAGGGTAAGAAAGTAGTTATATCCTTCCCTGTTTTTGCTGAACTGACCAAGCTTGCGGGCAAAGATGCCAATAGTCGGAACAAAGAGAACAATCAGGAAGGCAAAGAATTCAATACCAAAAAAAACTTCTTCCAGACCGCCTTTCACCAATGCTGAAAAATAGACGATTATAAGAAGAACCAGCAGATATAAAAGATAACTTCCTTTCAGAATCAGTGTTGAAAGAAGTCTTCTCTTGTGAAGCTGATGAGGTTTAAGGTAGGCATAGGCCATCGCAAAAATAAGCACGATAAATACTGCTCCAAGAATGTAGTTGAGTATCTTGCCGAAATTTGCCATATCAGCTGGTATTAATATCCTGATCATGATTCTTTTATTGACCAGATTAATGAACTGGCTCCCAGGACGGCAGCATTTTGGGTGCTTAGCTCTGATGGCAGCAGCTTAACTTTTCCCCTGTAAATACTAAGGAGGTTCTCTTCCATAGACTTCTTTGCAGGCTCGAAGATCAGTTCTTTTGCCTTTGCCAGCCCTCCGAACAGGAATATCGCCTCCGGATTTGTATGAGCCACAACGTCGGCCAGCTTAACTCCAAGAATCATACCTGTATACTCAAAAGCCTCCTTTGCAAGGCAATCCCCTTTTCTTGCCTCTTTATGTATCAGTTCAGCATCAAGCTCTTCAAAGCTGAGTTTTCGTAACTCACTTGGCTGATTGCTGTCGGCCATAATCTTTAAAAAATTTCTTTTCAGTCCCGTAGCCGAGACATAGGTTTCGAGACAACCTTTTTTACCGCATCCGCATTCACGGTTGGATGCGTCCAGACGGACGGAAGTGTGGCCAAGCTCTCCTGCAAATCCATCATGACCATAAACCAGTCTGCCATTCACCACAAAACCGCTTCCAAGGCCCGTACCCAGGGTAATTACAACAAAGTTCTTCATTCCTTTGGCCCCACCGTATATCATTTCCCCTACAGCAGCAGCATTGCCATCATTAGTCACCACTACAGGCAGACTGGTATACCTGTTGAACAGATCAGCCAGAGGGATTATGCCTTTCCATGGCAGGTTTGCTGAATACTCTATGGTGCCTTTGTTTATGTTACCCATCGGAGCTCCGATTCCAAAACCAATGATCTCAGCTTCACTCTCAATTTTCCTGAAAACAGACATAATTTTATCATAAAGAGCAGCCACATATGCATCAGCTTTATCATATCGGCTGGTATTTATCCTGTCTTCTGCAATAATATTGCCTTCCCTGTCAACAAAACCAAAAACGGTATTGGTGCCTCCGATGTCAATTCCGACAACTACTTTTTTAAGTGCCATTTTCTATTTAGTATTTCTTTTATCAGTTTTAATACGGAGCAAATTGCCACTGCAATGGTCATATAAATTTAAGCAATCCAAAGAACTCCGGCCTGTGAAAATCCGGAGTTCTGGTCAGGACAGGGTTCCATGTTACATAATGCGGAACAGAAAGTTTGTCACCACATTTATAGAAATTGGCCCTGAATATCTTACCCTTAAGTTCTTTTATCTCATGTTGAAAAAAAACACTTAAAGGAATCGCCAGAGTAATGGTCCAGGAAAATTCACCCCGTTTTTCTCTTACAGCTTCCTGCCCTGCCGAGCTCTTCCGCCTGATCCTGGAAATGATTTCAGTGTCTGCTCTTCTGCTGTTTTCCCTTCCCGTTCCGGTTCCCATAAGACACGTGCCGATCCCATTGAATTCAAGGTTATAATATATGCCGTCCTCAGCCGGTGAAACAAAAAACTCCACGCATGAATCTTCACATACCATCTGATTTGATTCTGTCTTTTCAGCTTTGAAATGTTGCTCTTTCACGTAGTACTTGATGAGTATCTCATTATCGGTGTACCCTATCGAAAAAGCCACATCAGGCTTATAGTCAAAATCATCCCAGTTTATCTCCTCAATCGGAATTCTCAAATTCAGAGAGTCAAGCCTTTCTGATATTTCCTCCGGTGAGGGGTATTGGGTGGTGAACTCAAGTCTTACTACTTCCAAAGTCTTTGTTTGTTTCTTCATATTTTGTCAAAGCACAACATACTAAAAATAGAACAAAAACTCTTTCAAACAACTGTAAATTACCCGGAACCGTTTCAGGACAGTTCATTAAGTATGAGAGCAGCAGCCCCCAGAACAGCACCATTACTTTCTGAAATACCTGAAGGAAGGATCTTAACAGTCTTCTTAAACAGCACATAATTGTACTTTTCAAGATATTTCCTTACCGGTGCAAACAGCATTTCTCCTGCCTGTGCAAGACCACCAAATAAAAATATAGCCTCGGGGCTGGTAAACACTATTGAATTAACTATCCCGAATCCAAGCATTTCAGCTGTATATTGCATTGCTTTTACCGCAACGGGGTCATTTTTGGCTGCAGCCTCGGCGATTTGTTTTGAAGTTAGTTTAGATGGCGGAATATCCCTTAAAATGCTCTCTTCTCTCATTTCGCTTATCATCAGTGATACTGTCCGTACCAGTCCTGATGCAGATGCGTAGGCTTCAAGGCAACCCTGCCTTCCGCAACCACAGACCCTGCCGCCAGGGACAACTACCATGTGCCCTACTTCTCCGGCAAAACCGGTATGTCCGTAAACCATTTTCCCGTCAACAACTATACCGCTTCCAAGTCCGGTACCAAGTGTCAGAACAATAAAATCCTTCATATTCTTTGCTCCGCCAAAGATCATTTCACCCATTGCGGCGGCATTTGCATCATTGGTCACTACTACCGGCACCTTGATCTCATTTTTTACAAGATCAGCAAGCGGAACAATTCCTTTCCAGGCAAGATTGGGAGCATGTTCAATGGTTCCTCTGTGGAAATTTGCATCTGGTGCTCCTATCCCTACACCCATCAACTCAATATTCTTTTTATCTGCCATCAGTTTCCTGATACCTGAACCCAATGCTTTAACAAAATCCCTGGCTACAGGATAATCAGTTGTCTTAAGATGGCCTTCAGCTATCACTTTGCCTGTTGTATCAACCAGACCGAATACTGTATTTGTTCCTCCAATATCAACACCGGTTACTACTTTTTTCATTTTTTGTAAGTTTTAATTATTAATATATTATTTCTGTCTGTATCTGCTATTTAAGGCATATTATTCATCTTCCTGATAATATTTCCAGGCTGATGCTGAATCAAAAATACAATAATTATTTAATCAACCAATCCGTATTTATGGTTGCTTCTTTACCGGAGTGATTTCTGCGCGCTCCTGAGCTTGTAATCTTTGATATTAAATGTACCTATATCCCATGGCTGTGTTACATCCCATAATACCTTAATCTCTATTTCGCCCGGATAGTACGAAACAGGTTCCGGCTGCCTGCCTGTATCAAAATCTCCTGTCGTCCACTTTCCGTCACCATTAAGATCATAAATAACTCTCAGCCTGTAAAACCCTTTTTCCAGATTAGGGAACTCCAGTGTTCCGTCTTCTTTCATATGCACTTCCTTAATAAGCTTTTCTGCGCTGCTGAGCAGCTGTATTATCCTGGCTCCTTCATAGTTCGTGATATTCAAAATAAGCTTGCCATAAGAATCAGCTGTCCTGACCGTAAATTTTACACCCGTGGAATCAGAATATTCACCATAAATATTCCTGAAGGCAGCAGAATCAGTAATGAAAAGATAACTCTTACCTTCCTGCAGATCGGCATTCATTATATATCTGCAGGAATTTGTGGTATCTCTTTCGAGGTTGACAGGAACCAGCAGTCTCTGTTCTTTGGCTAATTCATAAAGCCTGATCCTGGAAGTATCGGGTTCAATGAAAGGAGTGGGGCTTTTAAGTATAATTTGTTTATGGATCCCATACTGACTTCCTGTAATCCCTGTATTTACCCTGTAAGGAGTCCGTTTGATCTTGGCCCGTGTGGCACGGGGAGCAAGAAAGCGCATCATGATAGTATCTTCTATATAAACCTGCAAACCCAGAGAATCGGTAAAAGGATAGTTAACAATGGTCTGGATCTGGGTCCTGGAGTATAATGTACTGTCAGTCAGCCAGACAGTTATTGTATCTCTGTTTCTGTTCCTTTCAATAAAAAAAGAATCATCTCCGGCTTCCGGAATGCTGAGATTAAATTTGAGACTGTCGGGAGGCAGTGAAAGAGTATACATCAACTGATAAGGCATTTTCCGGTCCGACGATGTCAGGTAACGTAATTTTTTCTCTGCCGGGAACAGTATTAATTTAAATTCCCCTTCAACAGGAGGCTTCACTAAAGTTTTTCCGGCTGCAGAAGTTGTTCCTGTTGTGTCTTTAACAACAGGCAGATAGTTTTTCTCAGAGTTAATATTTACAGGCTCGTCAAGGAAAGCAAATTCCTCGTCCCTTAAATTGAAATTCTTACTGTTGTCTATATCCTTCAAAGCATAAAGCCTGTATCTGCCGTCACGGATGTTATCAATCCTGAATTCCCCGTTCTTTTCAACCCTGGTAATATAGTCAGGCAATTGCTTCTTTACCGCCGAATCGGCCATTGAGCTGTAGAGCAGCACCAGTGTGTTATCCGGGACTTCAAGATTAAATGCGGTATATAGATTCCCGGTTAATGACAGAGAATCTATAACAGGACCTGTTGAAAAGACAAACTGAAAATTATCGATGGGATTTCCCTCATTCAGATCTCTGATGGCATCCTGGAAGTAAAAAGTATATGTGGTGCTGTCCCTGAGTTCATCCTGAAAAGTAACACGTATACTTTTGCCTCTGATAAAAATCCCCGGTTTGCTTTTCATGGGTGGAGAAACCATGAATTTTTCATTTATTTTGTCAAGCACCACATATTCATTGAATGAAAGAACTATTTCCCTGCCCCTGAAGTTCCTGGTTCCGGAAAGTGGTATGCTTTTGATGATCACAGGGGGCTCTCTGTCCCTTGGACCGCCTGATGGAGAACTGACCTTGGCACAGCTTAGTACAATAAGAAATATTGTCACGGTATTTAGAGTCTTTTCAATAATACTTCTGTGCATCAACCCTCTGTTTTAATAAATGCAAACTTACATTTTTTAAATATACTATAAGCGGGCAGACTTAAACCCTTATCTTAAAAGAATGATGAGTTACATGCATTATTTAATTTTTTACCTTTGATGCTGTTAAAAACCTGACTATGCATTTACTTTATGTTCCATGGGATGTAAATCCGGAAATCTTCCGGATCGGTTCATTCGCAGTAAGATGGTATGGATTGCTCTTCGCTTCATCTTTCCTGTTCGGGTATATAATTATGAAGAAGATCTTCGATAATGAAAAGCTTAGAATAGAAGTTCTTGATCGCCTGACCATCTTTATGGCAGTGGGAGTTATTGTCGGGGCACGGCTCGGGCATTGTCTCTTCTATGAACCCGATTACTACCTTAAACGCCCTCTTGAGATCCTTATGATCTGGCACGGAGGCCTTGCCAGTCATGGAGCAGCATTAGGTATACTGGCTGCAATATGGCTCTTCACCAGGAAAGAGAAAAAGGACTATACATGGGTCATCGACAGGATAGCAATAGTAGTTGCACTTTCAGGTTTCTTTATAAGAATGGGAAATCTTATGAATTCAGAGATCTATGGCGTTGAAACAACAGTTCCCTGGGGATTTGTCTTCCTGAGAAACGGCGAGACCGTACCCAAACACCCTACACAGATCTACGAGGGGCTTTCATATCTGCTGATATTTATTCTGCTCTATACTATTTATTGGAAAAAAAGAGGGGGGCATGTCCAGGGCCTCCTGATCAGCCTGGCAATGATACTTATTTTTATCTCCCGGTTCTTCATTGAATTTTTGAAGGAGGATCAGGTTGGCTTCGAGGCTTACATGAAACTGAATATGGGACAGTGGCTCAGCATACCATTTGTCCTGCTGGGCTTTGCTGCATTATACTGGAGCATTAAAAGGAATAAGCGCGTGGTAGTAAAGAAATAACTAATCCTTTCTGACAATACCATAGAACAACACATTGAGAATGGCATTCAGCCTTTCTTCAATATCAAGTTCTTTCTTCTTCCAGAAAAGAGGAACTTCAAGTCCTTTAAGCGTTGTCTGGATGGCCAGTGCAGTATATTCACTGTTAGTTACATTGAATACCTTTCTTCTTGCACCATGATATATGATAAGACGCAGAATGGCCAGTTCCTCACGGTCATATTTCTCCCTGATTTTCTCTATAAAGTTAAAATGATCAAGGTTTTTGTCAAAAATGGCATTATAGTAATTTGCCAGTTTTTCGAACGATTTCATCCTTACAAAAATATAATTCTTCATTTTGTCAATGGGCGATTCAGCTGATTTGATAGCTGTAGTAAGCTCATTTCTAAGTATATTAGCCTCATGAAGAATAACCGCCTCAAAGATCTCCTCCTTGCTGGCAAAATAGTAATAAACCGAACTTTTACCCATTTTCAGAGCTTTGGCAATCTCGTCCATCGTGGTTTTTTTAAACCCGTAACGGCTGAATATCTGTCCGGCCGATATAATAATTTTCTTTCTAAACTCCTCTTTGTTAATCATATAAATAACTCATTGAGTTCTTCTCTGTCCGTACTGCAAATATAAAACATAATTAAGATTTTTCAAAATTTTCGAATAATCTGGTCGATTATTCGAATTTAATATTTTGGATTAAAACTCAATCTGACCGGAGATGAGTCGGGTTTGCACTGGTCACAAATCCGGTATCACAAATACTGAATCCAAAATCACAAATACGCGGTAATTTTGTAAATTTGAGATTAAAATCATTCCGGCCGGAAAGAATTATAACGATGCTAGTAGACGGAAAGAATTATCAGAGTATATGGCTCGACAAAATTGACAGAGGTAAAGTGATGGTCATTGACCAGAAGAGATTGCCGTTTTTCTTTGAAATAAAAGAATTATGTTCAGTTGAAGATATTTATTCGGCAATAAAAGATATGACTCTGCGCGGGGCTCCTCTTATCGGTGCCGCAGGGGCATACGGCATTTACCTTGCAACTCTCGAGATGAACTCTCTCACCAATATACCTGACCACCTCGCAAATGCATCAAGATATATCACATCATGCCGTCCTACTGCAGTAAACCTTTCGTGGGCAGTGAAATATGTCATGGATAAGCTCAAAGGAAATTTTGCATCACCGTCCCTTTCTGAAATTGCACTTGATGCGGCAAATGAGGTTTGCGAAACAGAGAAGGAGAATTGCCGTCGGATAGGTAATTATGGGATTAATCTAATTGAAGATATCAGCAAAGACAAAAAAGGAGAACCGGTAAATATTCTCACTCATTGCAATGCAGGATGGCTGGCCTGTATTGATTACGGCACAGCACTGTCTCCGGTCTATTTTGCTCATGACAAGGGAATACCTGTTCATGTGTGGATCGATGAAACCCGGCCGCTAAACCAGGGGGCAAGGCTTACAACATGGGAACTCGGTAACCACGGAGTCCCTTATACCCTGATCACTGACAATACGGGAGGCTTTCTGATGCAAAAAGGCAAGGTTGATATCGTGCTGGTCGGTTCGGACCGTACTACCCGGAAGGGCGATTCTGCCAACAAGATCGGAACATATCTTAAAGCCCTTGCCGCTTTAGATAATAAGATCCCGTTCTATGTTGCTCTGCCGTCAACTTCAATCGACTTCAGCTTAAGTGATGGAATAAGAGAAATACCTGTTGAGGAACGCGCCCCTGATGAAGTGACCTCGGTAAACGGACTGGTAAATGGAGAAATCGGAGCAGTAAGGATCTGTCCGGAAGGAGCTGACGCTGCCAACTGGGGTTTTGATATAACACCGGCCAGGCTTATTACCGGACTGATAACCGAAAAAGGAATTTGTCGGGCTGAAGAAAAAGATATAAGAAATATGTTCTCAAATAAATTTAAATAACAAAATGGAAGGAGTAGTAAAATTCAATTGCCATTGGAACCAGTCGGGTCCGGTAATATCCGACGAACAATATGAAATAATTAATTACTGGAGGGAGATACTTTACAATATGGATCTGATCGGTGCATATGAAAACGGAGTGGGTTACGGGAACATAAGCATGAGGATCAGGGGCGGAAACCAGTTTGTGATAACCGGTTCAGCAACCGGCGAGATACCGGATCTTGAACCCGGGCATTATGTAAAGGTCAATTCGTTCAATATAGATGACAATGCCGTGCAGTGTATCGGACCGCTCAAGGCCTCATCAGAATCACTGACACATGCGGCAATTTATCTGGCCGATCCGGGAGCAAATGCGGTGGTGCATGTTCACAGCATCGATTTATGGAATGAACTCATATATAATGTCCCTACAACAAATCCTTCAATGGATTATGGTACCATTGGCCTGGCAAAGGACATATTCAGGTTGTTCAGTGAATCCGACGTGATTGAAAAGAGGATCATCGTTATGGCGGGTGACAGGGCAGGATTACTCTCTTTTGGTCACGATATGGATGAAGCGGTGAATGTTCTGATGGAATACCTTAGAAAGACCATATGATAAAAGCAGCCATAATCGGCGGTTCGGGATTGGAAGATCCTGATATCATTGATTCTCCTGAAGAGATAGTCATTGTAACACCTTATGGAAAGACATCTTCCCCCCTGATATGCGGTAGTGTTAAAGGCACTGATGTTGTTATTCTCTCAAGGCACGGAAAAGGTCACACCATACCGCCATCGTCAGTTAACAACCGGGCTAATATTTATGCCCTTAAAAAAGCCGGGTGCACGCATATTATTGCCACCACTGCCTGTGGCAGTTTGAGGGAAGAGATCCGCCGGGGCGATCTTGTCATACCCGATCAGTTCATAGATTTCACCCGCCACAGGGATATCACGTTTTTTGAGGAGTTCGAACCGGGCAGCCTGGAGCATGCTCCCATGGCCGATCCTTTTAATGAACAGCTTCGTTTTCTTATCATTTCAAAGGCGAAAAAGATTGGTCTTGCCATCCATGAAAAGGGAACCCTGATCACCATCGAAGGTCCGCGGTTTTCAACAAGGGCTGAATCGAGGATGTTTCGCCAGTGGGGTGCTGATATTATTAACATGTCGGTAGCTCCGGAAGTTATTCTTGCGAATGAGATTGGTATTCCTTATTCTGCCATTGCCATGAGTACCGATTATGATTGCTGGAAGGAGGATGAGGCGCCGGTATCGTGGGAGGAGGTACTGGCCGTGTTCAGGAGTAATGCACACAATGTGCTTCAGCTGCTGCTTGACATAATTCCTGAAGTCAGATAGATTGCGTTTATTCTTTGTTATAGTTCTTGCATTATTAGCAACAATTAATTAATATTGCAGTCCGTTTCCGGGCCCATAGCTCAGATGGTTAGCAGCACCTGACTCATAATCAGGGGGTCGCTGGTTCGATCCCAGCTGGGCCCACTTAAAAAAGAGTGAGAGCGGGAGCGAGAGCGAGCGAACTCACTCTTTTTTCTCGCTCTCGCTCTGACACTCACACTTTCAATGTATTAGTAATTTCCCCTTTTACAAGAACATGTGAGCAAGCTTCTTGGCTTTTGATTTTCTCTAGCCTCACTCTCACACTCACACTTTTTTTGGTGCCAGTTTGGTGCCAGGATTTTTGGGAAAATCGACATATCAAGGTTCATTTTGTTTTTAAATATGTATGCGGTTCCCCTTTTATATTGTATCGTATTTCAGTGATCACAAAAGAATCAGGATTTATAAATTCAATAGCCCATTTAAAATCGGCCTTGTCGGGATCGGCAATATCTTTCCACAAAATTTGAATAAAGGAATTCCTGGAAGTGAACCAACATGGACAAAGATATATTTCTGGACTTTTAGGATCTATGAAAGCTTCAATGAGCCTGTCATGTTCTTTATCATAACCCAAGAGGGACTTCGCATCAGTTGTTACCCTGCTCTTTGTTTCGGTTTTGATAGTAAATTCCAAAGCATTACCGAATGATTTGCATTCCCAGATGAAAGTTGTATCCTTTTCAATACTTTTCCATGTGCCAATAAATTGTTTCATCAATTCCGCCTGATTGAGTTCTTTCAAAGTTTCGGTATTCATAACACTTTGCGCAACACCAGATTCGACACAATTAATTACTTTCCATTTTCCATCGACTTTAATAAACAGTAGTTGTACTACCAAGGGGTCGAGAAGAGTAGAATGACCGTCCTTAAAATTAAAAATCCATTTACAATTTGTCGTATACAAGACAGTAGTATTATCAAGCACAACAAATTTTTCATCTGCTATAGTGCACTTTTGATTTATTTGTGTACTGTAGTCAGTTTTCATATCGTTTGCGATTTCCTTATAGGTAAAAGTCTTTCCATTGTACAGGAAAACAAAATCTGGCGAATCAAGATATGATTCAAGAACTATGTCAGGATTTGCCTCTTCAGCACCTTTTATTATGGTGTTTATTACCTCTTTTAATTCTCCAATGATTTTATCTTTCTGAGCATCAGACACAGGCTTCTTGTTTGTTCCGCATGCAAAACAGACAATAAGCAAAACCAGAATTAGAAGTCTTGTTTTCATTTGATTAGGTTTTGGTTTATGAATATAATAAACAACGGAAAGTCAGAAATATGAGGCAGGTTACAACGGGACAAAGCTCATGACAACTCGTCATTTAAGTTTCCATAATCCATTCAAAATGGCAGCAATCATCACCCCGCATCAGTGTTTTTTCTCTTATAAGTTTAAGCTTTGGATTGAATTGTTTGGTCCATGGATAGTCCTGATAGCAACATCCTGCATATCCGATGTCTGCCGCATCAGCTTCCCTAAATGTTTTGGCAGTCAGACATTCCGTATATTTTATCTCCAACACCTTCTCGTTATCAGTAAGAATTTCTCCTGAAAGACTATTACTAAACCTTGACATCAGCTTCTTAGAAAAATCCGACCAGGTTTTTAGTGTCCGTTCTTTATTTTTAAAATAAGCATTCTCATCGCTTTCATATTGCATCTCAGAAGATTTCTTCAGCATTTCAAGAAAATTTTCCTTCCCAATCTGCTTCATCAGGTTCTTCATTACAGGGATATAATTTTCCTTGAATGCAAAATTGAATAACTGCTGCATAGTCATTCCAGAATCTGATTCAAACTTATGTTTCTGATCGGTCGTGTTGGGATAAATTCCATCAGAACCAAATGCAATGGGTGCAGCAAAACAGCAAAAAGCACAAGAAGAGAAGGTCTTTCTCAAAAACTCCCTTCTGTCATTCCTGTTTATGAAATCCTTTTTCATGATCATAGTTAAAGTTTTATGCAAGTTACACCACCAAAAAACCGAAGTCAAATAAATCTGAGTCACCTTATAATAATCCAGGGGGTAAAAACCTCTTCTAGAATTGAGAGAATTTTCTTGCCAATCTGTTTAGATTTAAACATAGGTCAGTGTCAATCACAACCATTCTTACCATTTCCTGGCCTAAATCTTTTCGTAAATTAAAAAAGTTGACTTTGGTCCAAATATGGTGTAATTTTGATAATGGAATCGGACAACATTTCTGGAACAATCAATCATTTCAGTTAATGTGAACTCACCAGCCAAATACAGAATTGAATCGATAGACCTTCTGCGTGGAGTTGTTATGGTTATAATGGCATTAGATCATACTCGCCATTATTTTCATTTAGGAGCATTTGAGAATAGTCCAACAGATCTGGCAGTAACAACCCCAGTTATATTTTTTACCAGATTTATAACTCATTTTTGTGCCCCTGTATTTGTATTTCTTGTGGGAACTTCGGCTTTTTTATATGGGAGCAAAAAAACAAAACCCTCTTTGTTTAAATTTTTAATTACCCGTGGACTTTGGTTGATATTTGTTGAATTGGCGATTATGAGTTTTATCTGGTATTTTAATATTCACTATAACATCTTTTATCTTCAGGTCATATGGGCAATTGGTTTTTCAATGATAATACTGGCAATATTAATTTATCTCCCGCCAAAAATATTATTGATTGCAGGTTTGCTTTTAGTCTTCGGACATAATTTACTTGACGGAGTTACTATGGAAGGTAAAAGTATTACTTCACTTATTTGGTATCTTCTTCATCAAGAAAGTCTTATCATATTCTCCGAAAAATTTGTTCTGATAGTTGGATATCCTGTTTTGCCGTGGATCGGTGTAATGGCATTGGGATACTGTTTCGGAGGATTTTATTCAAAAGACTTTGATGTTGCAACCAGAAAAAAATGGCTGCTGAGGCTGGGGCTTGGAGCAATCGTACTGTTCCTTATTTTAAGAGGCACTAATGTGTATGGAGATCTTGTCCCCTGGACAACACAAAAAAGTGCCACATACACGATTCTATCATTTTTAAATGTAACAAAGTATCCTCCTTCCCTGTCATTTCTACTAATAACATTAGGCCCTGCTTTTCTATTTCTATATTGGACTGAAACAATAAAAAATAAATTCACTGACTTCTTTCTTGTTTTTGGAAGGGTCCCTTTTTTCTATTACATTTTACATATCCTTATTATTCATTTCTTCGCATTGCTGGGATTACTGATTACTGGGGGCAATTGGAGAATGATGATTTTAACGGGAGATGTTCTTACAAGCGGCAGGCTTGACAGCTATGGGTATCCCCTCTGGGTAGTCTATCTGATTTGGATTGGTATAGTACTCTTATTATATCCTTTGTCAAAGAAATATATGACCTATAAGGTCAATAACAAGGATAAATGGTGGTTGAGTTATCTGTAATCAATCGGTCAACCACTGATCCTTCTTGTCTATAACCTTATCAGATTAATCTCCAACACAAGATTCAATTCATCGTTGTTTCCAAATGTATGTTATTCTTTGTCAGACCCTCTTTTGAAGTGGTCATAGAAGGACGGATTTCTGATATAACCAGACACTTACAAGACCAATTGTGGGTGTCGGTTTGGTTTGGTGCACTTTTGTATAAAAACACTTATCTTTGATGTACTATGGAACACCAGGAAATAAATAGTAAAATAATTAGTTATCTGAGTCAATACGGACCTGAAAGAATCGGAATCTTTGGTTCATTTGCCAGGCAGGAAGAAAATGAGGATAGCGATATAGACATTTTAGTCAAATTCAAGGAAACCATTTCACTTCTGGACCTCGTTCGTATTCATCGTGAGCTTTCTGCTTTACTTGGGAAAAAAGTTGATCTTGTTACCGAACAGGCATTAAGAAACAATAGGATAAGAAAGTCCATCTATAACGATCTTCGAATAATCTTTGAATGAAAGACAACTTTTTCTATATCGAAAATATCTTACAGAGCATATCCAGAATTCAACTATATATTTCATCGAAAGACTATGCAACTTTCGTTGGTGATTTCATAGTTCAGGATGCAGTGGTTAGACAATTAGAAATCATTGGAGAGGCCACAAAGAGAATTACTAAAGATTTCAGAAATAATAATCCTGAAATACCCTGGGCTGATATGGCAGGGATGAGAGATATTCTGATTCATGACTACATTGATGTTGATCTGGATATTGTCTGGAAAACTGCTTCTGAGAGTATTCCAAAGCTAAAAGCACTTCTTGAAAAGCTTATCTGATTCGTGCTCTTAGACCTTCTTTTGAAGCGGTCAAAGAAGGACTGATTTTCTTGACCTAAAAAATTAGTTGGAAATCTTTATCCTCCTGCAAAACATCAAATGACAAACAGAGATAGGGTTAATTGACTTTAATAAATCTGTATTCTCTTGTTTTTTCTCCACTGGGAGTGAACTCTGATATTGTCAATGAATTGGTGTAGAATACTATTTCAAATTTTTCTACTATTGTTTCGGGATTAAAGTTTCGAACCCAAATCCCAGTTATTTTCTTTTCAGAAGTAAATGAGGATATCTGTGTCATATAACCTCCTCTTGACCATGATGTAAAGCCTTTGAATTTGTCATCTTTAGAATAGACCAAATTATTAATAGATTCAAATGATTTCTTACCGTTAATTTTAAAATAACTTATTATTAAAAACGCTTTGCCATATTGCTGAACTTCCCAGACTTGAATAGTATCTTTACTATAATTAACCGTAACGGTACTATCACTCATTTGCCAGGTACCCACAAACTGCTTCATCAACTCAACCTGATTGAGTTTTGTCTGAGTGGTTTGTGCCAGTATTCCATTTGTGAATACTATCAGGAATATCGTAATGGCAAAGGGTGACCAGAGCTTTTTCATAGTACCTGAATTTTGTGTGTATATAAATGAAATCTCTGTAAGTCAACAATATTGATGCAAGTTACACCAAGAAAAAGGCGAAGTCAAATAAATCTGAGTCACCGATTTATAAATCCAAGGAGTTAAAAACTATTCCACTCTTCCCAGACCTTCTTCTGAAGTGGTCAGAGGAGGACGGATTTTGAAGAAAATCAAAGAAAGTAAATCGTTTTTCAAATGTCTCAAAGACCAATATTGTATCTGAATTAAATGGAATAAGAACGGGGGAAAAATACAGAATAATTGACAAATCTGTAAAGCTTGGATCTTAAAAAGGAGTGGCTCAATTTGAGAGACTCTTTTACAAAAGGTGATTATAATTGAGAATCGGTGTTTCTAACTTTTCTTTATGAACCTGTCGCTACAGGAGGCTGCCAAGATTCTTGCAGGAAAATGATTTTCCACTTCCCATCAATTTTTTTATAAATTTCACCAAAAACTAAATTATCAAATATTAATTTCTCACCTGTTTTACTAATTGCATCTAACCTCATTTCAGTTGTGTAAACGACTATTGTTCTTTCTAAAACTATGATATTTTCATTAATGTTAGTCACATGCAATGTTGAAACGGATTCAAAAAAATCTTTTTCCCGTTTCATATATTGATTATAATTCAAAATTGAACCTCCAAAAGTAACTGTGATATAATCTGGAGATTCCTCGAAGAAATCCTTAAATTCCAAAAAATTAACTTGATTGTCAGCCTCACCTAATGCATGTGCAGTTTTGGTCACAGCTTCAATTATTTCAGTTTTTTCTTTATCAGTCATTGGTTTGGGTGTCTGATTTGTACAACCAGAAATTAGAATGATACCAAACATTAACAAAACTTTTGTTTTCACGATTTCAAAGCTTAAATGGTTAATATCTTGTACTTATAAAATTGAAATCAAATAATTTATGTAAAGTTACACCACCAAAAAACCGAAGTCAAATAAATCTGAGTCACCGATTTATAAATCCAGTGAGTTAAAACCCCTTCAAGTGTTCCCAGACCTTATAATGAAGTGGTCAAAGGCGGACGGATTTCTGAAAAATCAGACACTTCCAAGACCATTTGGGGGTGTCTTTTTGGTTCGAGCTAATTTGGAACCTATA
The DNA here is from genome assembly GCA_002328625.1 of Bacteroidales bacterium UBA2198. Taxonomy (GTDB): domain Bacteria; phylum Bacteroidota; class Bacteroidia; order Bacteroidales; family VadinHA17; genus LD21. The sequence continues at coordinate 4,383 of DCVC01000274.1, read as the reverse complement.
CTGAAATGTAATTCCAAATATTAGGTTGGTGTTAGTTTACACCTTTTTTCTAGTGGTCTTTATTTCGATCCCTGCTGGGCCCACTTAAAAAAGAGTGAGAGCGGGAGCGGGAGCGAGCGAACTCACTCTTTTTTCTCGCTCTCGCTCTGACACTCACACTTTCAATGTATTAGTAATTTCCCCTTTTACAAGAACATGTGAGCAAGCTTCTTGGCTTTTGATTTTCTCAAGCCTCACTCTCACACTCACACTTTTTTCAAGGTGCCAGGATTTGGACGAATTTTAACAAATCAATCGAAGATTTTAACAAGATCGGTGATTATTAACACCACTCCTTTCAATTTAAATCAAATCCATAATCCATATTCCGATCAGCGGTACATGAATACATGTTTGTATTTTGTTCAAATAAGGTTTAACTTGCATGATGAAATATACCTCAGATGCCAAGCATAATCGAAGGATATAATTACGACATCTTTATCTCCTACCGCCAGAAAGACAACAAAGGTGACAGGTGGGTTAGCCAGTTTGTGGAAGCTTTGAAGACAGAACTCGAATCTACCTTTAAGGAAGATATATCCGTTTATTTCGATGAAAATCCACATGACCGTCTTCAGGAAACACACAATGTAGACAAGAGCCTTGAAGGAAAACTTAAATGCCTTATATTCATTCCAATCCTTTCCCAAACCTATTGCGATCCTAACAGTTATGCATGGCAGAATGAATTTCTGCCGTTTCTCAAGATGGCGGCACAGGATCGTTTTGGTAAAGACATTAAGTTGAGGAACGGCAATGTCGCCAGCAGGATACTTCCAATTCGGATACACGATCTTGAACCAGAAGATGTGAAACTATTTGAAAAAGAGACGGGAAGTGTACTTCGGACTTTAGACTTTGTATTCAGGACTTCAACAGGTGTATGCAGGCCTCTGAAGGCTAACGAGGATCACCCACAAGATAATCTTAACAAAACCTTTTATAGCGATCAGATAAACAAGGTTGGTCATGCGATAAAGGAGATTATTCTTGGAATGAAGACAAAGCCAGCCATAAAAACCGAAGAGAAAAGCCAGGAAATAAAAAGTACTGAAGATGATAAAAAGAGTATCCAGGTTCCAAAAAAAAGGCTGCTAGGTTTAATCTCCAGTTTGATACTCCTAATAGCAATTGTGGTTACAGTTTTAGTATTTACTAAAATCATTGGTGGTGGCAAACAAACAACAGAAACTGATAAATCAATAGCTGTACTTCCTTTCAGGAATCTGAGCAATGATACAACCCAGTTATATTTCAGTGATGGTATTGTGGAAGCAATCCTGGATCACCTTTTCAAGGTGGGTGATTTAAAAGTGATATCTAGTACCTCAACAAAGAGATATAGGGATACAGAACTTTCTATCAAAGAGATAGCCAAAGAGTTGGGTGTTGCTTCAATCCTGGAAGGTAGTGTACAAAAAATAAGGAACAATGTACGGATCACAGCTCAGCTTATTGAAGCAAAAACAGATGTGCATTTATGGTCAGAGATTTATGATAAAGACCTTTCGGATATTTTCGCAATTCAATCAGAAGTGGCTCAAAATGTTGCAAGGGCGTTGAAAGCAACATTGACATCCGAAGAAGCAGTTTTAATCGAAAACGTTGTACCAACCAGCAATCAAATAGCATATGATTATTATCTTAAAGGTGATGACTACTCTTCAAAACTTGAGACCAATCATGCAATAGAAATGTACACTGAAGCCCTTCAGGAAGATCCGTTATTTGCAGCAGCGTATGCTAAAAGAGCAATAGAATATATGTGTCTCTTCTGGTATAAGTATGAAGGATGGTACGGGAATGAATTAAGAGCTAAGAAGGATATTAAACAGGGACTGGAGCTAAATCCAGAACTTCCTGATTTAAAATTAGCGCAAGCATATTTTTTTTATATGGTAAACCGAGATTATGACAAAGCCTTAAAAGTTATTGATGAGCTTAAGGTCGAAACACCGAGTAAGGCGGCTTTACTTAGGTTGTCTGCATACATCTTAAGACGTCAGGGAAAGTATAAAGAATCAATAAGTGAATTAAAACGTGCCCTTCAATTAGATCCGTTGAATGCAGCAGATATAGATGGATTAGCTGTAACCTATCAGCTTTTACGACAGTATGATAATTCTTTTAAGACTGCTAAAGAAGGTTTTTCTTTAATCCCAGATTTTAAGGGACGGCAGGGATTGTCATTACCAATTGAATATAAAGGATTTATAAGCCAAATATTTGATGCCTGCCTCTTTAAAGCAGGTGATTTACAGGTTGCATTAAAAGAATCTGGACTGAAAGAAGAAGATGTTCAGTATAAAATATATTACTATTCAAGACAATACAATAAGCTACTAGATTTCGTTAGGAAGGATACCATAATTCAATCCGATCAATTTACCTTTCAACCTAAAACGTTCAGGCTGGCACTAATATATTATTTAAGTGGTAATATATCTTTATGTAAAATCTATGCAGATTCTGCTATCATTGATCTGAAAGATAAACTAAAAGAAGATCCTGATGATGAAAGGGTTTATGCCACATTAGGTAAGTGTTATGCGTTCGTTGGAGAAGTCAAAGAAGCAGTCAATTGTGGGGAAAAAGCAGTTAATTTAAAACCAATAGAATTAGATGCACTACAAGGGATAGCAAAAGAACAAGATTTGATGGAAATTTATATTTTCACTGGTAACTATAATCTAGCTCTTGAGAGAATGGATCATTTACTTTCGATTCCGAGTTTACTACATGTAGGAGACATATTACTTAATCCAATTTATGATAATCTTCGCAGTATACCAAGGTTTCAAAAAATTATTAATTCAGCATCAAACAATTAATTATGAATTAATGGTTTACTGTAATAAGAATTTATTCGTTACATAATTTCAAGCATAATTGAAGGTTATAATTATGTCATTTTCATTAGCCATTTTAAAAGCCAGTATTATTAATCACATTTGACCTTTTTGGATTCACCACCCAAACACAGCGTTAGATAAATGTTGTTTACAAATGTATGCTTAGTGTTCACAGACCGTCTTTTGAAGTGGTCAAAGATGGACGGATTTTTCAAAATCAGACACTCACAAGACCAATGGTGGGTGTCTTTTTGATTAGTGCCAGTTTGGTGCCAGGATTTGGATAAAAATGGTATATTTTTCGTTTGAGAAGCTATTTAATTCGTGTAAAAGTCCTAATCTTAAAAGGTTCGTTATTTGATATGTAGGTTTCTATAAACATGTCGGGTGATTTAAATTCAATTTCCCATCTTACTGGTGCTTTTTCGGGATCTTCAATATCATAAAGAGTATACATTTTACATTTTTTGGTCGATATAAAATAATAGACATCAATATAAATATCCCTTTCTTTTTGTAATGTAGTAGCATAGAATTTATCAATTGTCTTGTCATATCCCCAAAGTTGTTTTCCTTCAGCAACTATTCTCCCATCTTTAACATAATTATATCTGTTTTCAAGTCCAGTTCCATACGATTTTGTCGTCCAATAAGCTATTGTGTCCGAAGACACTTCACATTTCCATGAACCCAAAAACTGTTTTATCAACTCTACTTGGTTAAGTTCTTTGGATGTTTTGCTTGGAACATTTTTCTCGATGTTAGAATCGACAAGATATATTATTCTCCACTTATTTTCTATTTTCTTAAATATGATTAAAAATGCTTGCGGGTCAGTGATAGAAGAATGACCATCTTTGTAATTGGTCGACCACTTGGTTTCTGCTGTATACAAAACTGTTAACTTATCAAGGAATGCATATTTTTCACTAACTATTGTGCACTTTTGATTTAGAATAGCATCAAAATTAGGTTTCATAGCCAGCAATTCCTTATAGCCAAAAACCATTCCATTGGTAATGTCAACAAAATCAGGCGAATCAAGAAAAGATTCCATAACCATGCCAGCATTAGCCTCTTCAATACCTTTTATAAAGGTATTCACTACTTCTTTAATCTCTCCTTTTATCTTCTCTTTCTGAGCATCAGAAACAGGCTTATTGTTTATTCCGCATGAAAAACAGCCAATAAGCATAAGCAAAATAACAAGTCTCGTTTTCATTTAAGCGGGTATTGGTTAATGCATAAAACTAAAATTATTGAAAGTCAATTATATGATGAAAGTTACGACAACAAAGAACATAAGTCAAATAAATTGATTTCACCACTTTTAGACTTAGGGCCGTATCTGACGAATTTGAGGCGGCTTAAGAAAATAAACAGAATCCCGAGTTGTATTCCGTTGTTTCCAAATGTATGTTAAGTGTTCTCAGACCTCCATTTGAAGTGGTCAAAGAAGGATGGATTTCTGAAAAAACCAGACACTAAC
>DCVC01000301.1:1033-6118 GCA_002328625.1 Bacteroidales bacterium UBA2198 | reverse complement strand
CTGACCCTGTGCCAAAGCAGAACCTGATCCTTGATGCAAATCAGGCAGGATTAATTTTCCTGACAGCAAGCTGGTAAATATATTCGCAGGCCATCGACATAGTGTACGCCAGCTCCTTTACACAATCAGCACCAGCGTTGGTGAAATGTATACCATTAACCTGAAGTATCCGGAAGCCTGGCAGAGCCAGTGAGCTGCCGGACAGAGATGCCAGGTAATCAAAACCCGATTCAAGAGGGATGCATAGTCTCCCACTAAGGATCAGTCTGCCAATCGGATCGGCTTCTATTGTGCCACTTACCTGCAAAGGATCGATGCCTGTTTTTTTGCATATTTGTACAACAAGTTCAAGGATCTCCTTTGCTTTACCGTTTGAAAGGAAATTTATTTCAATACTCCCAATATCTATGCCATTAAGGAGTATTTCAAAATTCTGCATATTAATTGAATCGGGGTCTTCTATGATAAATCCCAGGGAATCAACTCCATTCTGCAGTATTGAAGACGCTTTAGTGTTTGCAGCAGAATAATCGGCAACTGTAATATTCTGACGGATAAGCCATTTGTTGTTTATTTTATGAAGCCCTCTCTTTTTTGTTTCATCAACCCCTCTGTCACTACTATTCGTCGTGACATTTCCCCTTAAGTAAAAAGGGAGAAAGGCATCGATATGATTCAGGCTTTCAAGATCTTCCTTCCTGTAAAATGGCATTACATCAAAACCTTCCTTTGTTTTCCAGACCATTTTCTGATAAAAATCACCACCCTTAAGGTCAGACATGATCTTATCCATCCACTCTTTAGTGCTGACGGGAGGAAACTGATCAAATAACTTTTCCTGCTTTGCCATTACTTATACAGTATAAGATCTATACAAATAAACATCAGGGTAATAAAACTTTTCATGAAATTAATCATATTCAGGGATTTAAGAAGAGAGATTATTGTCCGCCAAATTCCATAAGAAATGATTTTATGAATGGATTCAGATCGCCGTCAAGGACTGCCTGTACGTTTCCAGTTTCATGACTTGTACGAAGGTCTTTCACCATTTTATAAGGATGAAGCACATATGACCTGATCTGGGAGCCCCATTCTATTTTCTTTTTTTCACCCTCGATCTTTGCCTTTTCTTCCATACGTTTTCTCAGCTCCAGCTCATAAAGCTGCGATTTGAGGATCCTCATGGCATTCTCTTTGTTATTGATCTGGGAACGTGTCTCCTGGTTTTCGATCACAATTCCTGAAGGATGGTGCCTCAACCTGACGGCAGTTTCAACTTTGTTAACATTCTGCCCGCCTGCCCCGCTCGAACGGTAAGTCTCCCAGGTAATATCTGCCGGATTAACTTCTATTTCAATATTGTCATCAACAAGAGGAGAAATAAAAACCGAAGCAAATGTTGTCTGCCGTTTTCCCTGGGCATTGAAAGGTGAAATTCTCACAAGGCGGTGAACGCCATTTTCACTTTTAAGGTAACCATAAGCTCTTTCACCTTCTATTTCCAAAATCACAGATTTCACTCCCACTTCGTCTCCCGGCTGAAAATCGAGTTCCCTTACTTTATAATCATTCCTTTCAGCCCATCGCAGATACATTCTCATGAGCATTGCAGCCCAGTCGTTACTCTCTGTACCTCCTGCTCCGGAATTGATCTTCAGGATGGCACCCAGCTGATCTTCATCCTTCTGAAGCATATTGCGCACTTCAAGGTCTTCGATCATCGAGAGGCAATTATAATACTGGTTTTCAAGCTCTTCTTCGGTGGCTTCTCCTTCCCTGAAAAAATCATTGATAACTGTCAGATCGTCGATACCTGTGTTTATTTTCTGAAAATCCAACGTCCAGCTTCTGAGCCGGGAAATATTTCTCAGGAGCTCCTCGGCCAGTTTCGGATCATTCCAGAAATCCGGTTTTTGTGATAATTGTTCTTTTTCTGCAATAAGTTTCAGTTTGCCGTCTATGTCAAAGGTACCTCCTCAACGCATCACGGCGTTCCGAAAGATCTTTTATCTGTTCGTTGGTTATCATCCGGTTAATAAATTTTGTGCAAATTTAAGGTTTTATTGAGATTATGGAATTATTTCTTTGTTCAAAATGCACCAGGAATACCTTTTCATCTTAATTGTTTACTGGGAATATTGTTCTATTTTACTAACCATAATATGGTTGATTGGATGCTCAGATCATATCTCTACCAGAATCTTACTGAAGCCGGTTGTGATGAAGCCGGGAGAGGATGCCTTGCAGGTCCGGTAGTGGCTGCAGCTGTTATCCTTCCCAAAAAATTCAAACATCCTGTATTGACAGATTCAAAGAAACTATCCGGGAAACAAAGAATATTACTGAGAGAAGAAATAATAAGCTCCGCCTTATCATGGAAAGTAGCATTTGTAAATAATAATGAAATAGATGAAATGAATATCCTGAGGGCTTCAATAAAAGCAATGCATCTTGCTATTGAAGGACTTGGAAAAAAGCCGCAGTTCCTGCTTGTAGACGGGAACAGTTTTTTTCCTTATAAAGATATCAGGCATAAAACAATAGTCAAGGGTGATGAGAAGTTCTTCTCAATTGCAGCTGCTTCTGTTCTTGCCAAGACTTTTCGAGATGAATACATGGAAAAGATTCATGATGAGTATCCTGTATATGGCTGGAACAAGAATAAAGGGTATCCCACCCCTTTTCATAAGGCTGCCCTCCTCAAACACGGAATAACACCCTATCACAGAAAATCCTTTAATCTGTTCGATACACAGATGGAATTGCAGTTTTGAATTATCTGAATTGACAGAAAAAGTTATCTTTGCCCGATAAATTTAAAATCAATTAAAATAAGTTTAGATATATGAAGAAGTTTCTGACAATTCTGATGGCTGTTGCTATAAGTTTTGGTTTCAGAGCCAGGGCTGATGAAGGTATGTGGCTTTTGCCGCTTATCGAAAAACTCAATATGGGTAAAATGACCGGGCTGGGGCTTAAGCTTTCATCTGAGGATATTTACAGCATTAACAAAGCCAGCATAAAAGATGCCATAGTCATCTTTGAAGGAGGTTGTACAGGGGAGATCGTCTCTTCACAGGGTCTTCTGCTTACAAATCATCATTGCGGTTACGGGCAGATACAGGCTCATAGCACGGTGGAACACGACTATCTCCGGGACGGATACTGGGCAATGACAAAGGAGCAGGAGCTTCCAAACCCAAATCTTACTGTCACCTTTCTCCTGAAAATTGAGGAGGTCACTGATCAGGTCCTTGCAAGCGTAAAGCCGGGAATGAGTGAAGCAGAAAGGAGCTCTGCCATTAATGAGACAAGATCAGCAATCGAAAGAAGAGCTGCTCAGGGAACAACCAACAGGGCAACAGTATCTTCATTTTACGGAGGTAATTTTTTCTACCTACTGGTTTACGAACGGTACACAGATGTAAGATTTGTCGGCGCCCCTCCATCATCAATAGGAAAATTTGGTTTCGATACCGACAACTGGGAATGGCCTCGTCATACCGGAGATTTCAGTGTTTTCAGGGTTTATACCGGCCCTGACGGGAAACCTGCTCCCTATTCAAAAGATAATATCCCTCTTAAGCCAAAGTACTGGCTGCCTGTTTCAATTAAAGATCTTAACAAAGGAGATTTTGCAATGATCCTTGGATACCCCGGGAGTACTCAAAGATATGCAACATCTTATGAGGTTGATGAGCTTCTTAAGATCACTCATCCGAACAGGATCAGGATACGTGGTATAAAGCAGGAAATCTGGATGGCTGATATGCAGGCTGATCAGAAAGTCAATATACAATATGCATCAAAATACTCAGGATCATCCAATTACTGGAAGTATTCAATCGGGCAGAAGGCAGGACTTGAAAGGCTGAATGTAAAAGCAAAAAAAGAACAGATCGAAAACCAGTTCAACAAATGGGTAGCTGACGATGCCAGCCGCATGGCAAAATACGGGGAAGCTCTCCGGATGATCCGTAATTCTTTTGAAGGAAGGGCTGAATTTGCAAATTCACAGCAATATATAAGCGAGTGCTTTATAAGGGGATGTGAACTTCTGACCATGAACCGGTATGCTTCAATGCTTGCTGCGGCACTTAAATCCGGAAATAACCAGAGGATAACGGAAACTGGTTCCCAGATCAAAAATTTTACCAGTAGCTTTTATAAAGATTATAATCCTCCCACCGATCAAAAATCAATGAAGGCAATGATAAAACTCTACAGGAGTGATGTGCCTTCAAAATTCCATCCTGATTTTTATGCAGACATTGTTGACAAAAAATTCAAAAGTGATATTGACAAGTACGTTGATGATATGTTTGCACGATCGGTCTTTGCAAATGAAACAAGACTTTCAGCATTCCTGAACAAACCTGTTCTGAAGATTCTCGAAAATGATCCCGTTTATCTTATGGCAGTTTCCATCAATAGAGTGAGTGCGGACGTTTCAAAAGAACTCAGCCGGTTTGACGAAAATCTTACTGCCGGCTATAGGCTATGGATAGCAGCTCTTATGGAGATGGTGCCTGAAAAAGCACTTTATCCCGATGCCAACTCAACAATGCGTCTGACCTACGGAACAATTCAGGATTATGATCCTAAAGATGCCGTTACCTATAAATACTATACCACGCTCCAGGGTGTTGTCGAAAAGTACAAACCGGGCGATTATGAATTTGATCTGCCGCAACGGCTGATTGATCTGAATAATAATAAAGAATTTGGAAGATACGCATCTCCACAGGGATACATGCCAGTTTGTTTTCTGACCACAAATGATATAACTGGCGGCAATTCAGGAAGTCCCATTATCAATGCAAACGGAGAACTGATTGGTCTTGCCTTTGACGGGAACTGGGAAGCAATGAGCGGCGATATTGCCTATGAACCTGAGTTACAAAGAACAATTGCTGTTGACATCAGATATGTGCTCTGGGTAATGGATATCTATGCCGGGGCCAGACATCTGGTGGATGAGATGGATATCATAAACTAATATTTTATGAATTTCAATCTGGTTGAAATTTTTGCAGCTTTTATGGTATTATTTGCCATTATTGATATACCCGGCTCAATTCC
>DCVC01000301.1:538-980 GCA_002328625.1 Bacteroidales bacterium UBA2198 | reverse complement strand
ATTTCGTCCTTTGCCATTGCAGGTTCATTCATAATTTTTCTTATCGGGATGGAGATGGTATTGGGCATTAATATTTTCAAGCACGAGTCTGCCGGAGGAGGATCAATTGTGCCTATTGCTTTCCCTCTAATCGCAGGAGCCGGTTCCATAACAACAATTCTTTCCCTGAAAGCCGAATACCATACTGAAAACATTCTTGTTGCACTGATCATGAATATGGTTATTGTTTATATTGTTCTTAGACTTACTTCGCGTATTGAAAGGTTCTTTGGTGCTGCCGGGCTGCATATTCTGAAAAAAATGTTCGGGATTATCCTGCTTTCAATAGCGATAAAGCTTTTCCTTACAAACACCGGGATAATTTTACCACATGGCATGTAAGGTAACAATTTACACCGACGGAGCAGCAGGCGGGAACCCTGGTCCGGGAGGTTACGCGGTG
>DCVC01000301.1:0-489 GCA_002328625.1 Bacteroidales bacterium UBA2198 | reverse complement strand
TATACAGATTCAAAATACGTGGCTGATTCTGTAGAAAAAGGGTGGGTTTTTCAATGGGAATCTAAAGCATTTAAAAAGAAAAAGAATAAGGATCTCTGGATAAGATTCCTGAAGATATACCGTCAGCATAAAGTAAGATTTGTATGGATCAAAGGTCATTCGAGCAACCCGGAGAATGAACTTTGTGATCGTATGGCCGTGGAAGCATATAAAAAGGATGATCTTGCGGAAGATCCGGGTTACGGCCCGGAAGATAATGATGATATATTATTTGAATGAATAATTGCTATGAGAGGCCAGAAGGAACTTTTCGAGCTGCTTGAAAAGCTTTCAATAAGATTTGAATACCACGAACATCCTCCTCTGGCTACCATTGAGGATGCCAGGGTTCACTGGAAAGATTATAATTCAGGCAGGTGCAAGAATATCTTTTTCCGCAACCATAAAGGGAACAGGCACTATCTGGTAATTCTTGAACATCTCCGGCAA
>DCVC01000145.1 GCA_002328625.1 Bacteroidales bacterium UBA2198 | reverse complement strand
TTTTAATTTTTAGATGGAAAGAAACATCTTTTTGTTTTCATTGTTATTACTGAATGGTGATGAACAGATATTTCATAACTTGACATTTTAAGAAATTAAGAGAATTGTTATACTGCTTTATTGCAGCATGTTACATTAGAAAACAACAAGTGAAATATGAAAAAGAAAAAATACTCTGAGCAACTGCGTAAGGTGGTAATAGTCGGGGCGGGTTCGGTGGGCGCTACATATTGCTATGCGCTTGCACAGAGTGGTTTGGCCGATGAAATTGTGCTCATAGACAGGAATGAAGACCTTGTACGCGGACAGGTGCTCGACCTGGTTCATGGTCAACCCTTTTTCCCAACTGTTATTATCCGTTCAGGGTCTGATGCAGATTATTCTGATGCGCAGGTTGTTGTAATTACGGCCGGTGCTGCCCAGCGTCCGGGCGAGACTCGGCTGAAGCTCCTGAGAAAAAATGCTGATATTGTCGGAGGTATTGCAGAGAATATTTCCAGGCATAAATGTAAAGGGATAATGCTTATTGTCAGTAATCCCGTTGATGTTCTGACATATATTGCACTTAAGCGCTCCGGCTGGGAGAGAGGCCGCGTAATAGGATCAGGCACAGTTCTCGACAGTGCCAGATTCAGACACTTCCTCAGTATTCACTGCGGGGTTGATGTACATAACGTCCATGCATATATTCTTGGTGAACATGGCGACAGTGAGTTTGCGGCATGGTCAATGACGCATGTGGCTGGGATAAATATCGATGAGTATTGTCCGGTGTGTGGCAAATGCTCCGACTGGAAAAAACAACGCCGGCTTATTGAACAACAGGTTCGCGAATCGGCATACCATATAATAAATTACAAGGGGTCAACCCAATTTGCCGTAGGTCTTGCGCTTGTTAAGATTACCGGTGCAATACTGCGCAGTCAGAACAGCATACTGACTGTCTCAATCCTTGTTGACGGAGAGTTCGGGATTAATGATGTATGTCTGAGTGTGCCATGCGTTGTATCCGAAAGTGGTGTGGAAAGGATTATCGAGAGCCCTCTTACTTCACAAGAACTCGCTTCCCTCTCCAATTCTGCCAATGTTCTCAGAAAAGCAACCGGTTCACTTGCAGGTAATACCTGATATGCATCCTTGCTCCATGGTATCACAATCTCATTTGTTCTTTCATCAACAGATTGGTTCAGAACAATCCATCTGTTGATAAATATCTCTCACCTGTATCATAGCAAAATGTAAGGATTTTTGATCCTTCGGGGATTTCGCTCAGTTTTTGATTCACGGCAGCCAGTGACGCTCCCGACGATATTCCAATGAATAATCCCTCTTCTTTGGCAGCTCTTTTCGTGAAGACAAAGGCATCATCCCTGTTTACTTTAATAATGCCGTCCAGAAGTTTTGTATTTAATATAGACGGGACGAATCCGGCACCTATTCCCTGTAATGGATGAGGTGCAGGAGCTCCTCCACTGAGTATTGGAGAAAGCTCCGGTTCAACCGCAAAAACTTTCAGGTTTGAGAATTTGTTTTTCAATACCTCAGCACAACCTGTTATGTGTCCGCCGGTTCCAACACCAGTGATCAGATAATCAAGCCCATCAGGGAAATCATTAAGTATTTCCATGGCGGTTGTATTTCTGTGAATTTCAGCATTTGCAGGATTATCGAACTGCATCGGCATCCACGATTCGGGTATTTCGGTTGCTAACTGTCTGGCTCGTTCAATTGCCCCTTTCATGCCCTTATCTTTGGGGGTAAGATCGAATTCCGCACCGTAAGCACTCATGATCTTCCTTCTTTCCGGCGACATTGATTCAGGCATAACCAGAATTATCCTGTACCCCTTCACTGCGGCAACCATTGCCAGACCTATACCTGTATTACCTGATGTCGGTTCAATTATTATGCTATCCGGTTTCAGCAATCCTCGTTTCTCGGCATCAGCTACCATCGATAGTGCTATACGATCCTTTATACTGGCTCCCGGATTGAATTTTTCAAGCTTCATCCAGACCGAAATGCCGGGATGAAAAAGCCGGTTGATTTTCACGTGGGGAGTATTGCCTATTGTCTCAAGAATTGAATTTGCTTTCATACATTCAATATAAAATTTTACTAAATAATGAAGTTTATGGGTTCATGAGATTTATTCTGGTCTCTGACAATTATTTCACTTTTATGATAAACAACCGAATTGGGAGCTATACTTTCTGTGAGCCATACATTACCACCTATGATACTGTTTCTTCCAACAATGGTATCTCCTCCCAGTATCGTACTGCCGGCATATAAAATGACATTATCCTCAATAGTCGGATGCCTCTTTTTGGATGCTTTATTCTTTTCCACACTCAGTGCACCCAGTGTAACCCCCTGGTAGAGTTTAACAAAATTCCCTATCTGTGTTGTTTCCCCTATAACGATACCTGTTCCATGATCAATCGAAAACGGACTGCCAATCACAGCCTTTGGATGAATATCAATACCCGTATTCTTATGGGCATATTCTGTTATCATCCTTGGAAGAAGCGGTATGCCTTGGTAAGCCAGATAATTAGCAATCCGGTAACAAAATATTGCGAAGAAACCCGGATAAATGTATATTATTTCAACCATATTGGTTGCCGCAGGATCTGACTCAAGAATAAATTCGGCATCCGTAAGAAGTCTCTTTTTTATTGAGTGGAGCTTCCTGATAAACTGGCTGGTCACTTTATCTTTTTCCTCTGTTAAACCATTCAGAATTTCAGATAACTG
>DCVC01000013.1 GCA_002328625.1 Bacteroidales bacterium UBA2198 | reverse complement strand
TTTGCCTGGGAACATGAGTTTAAAGCATTTGTTGAGCAGGCCAGGAAGGATCAGTTCGGACTGAAGGTTAAACTACATAAGGGAAACGTGGCAAGCAGGGTACTTCCTGTCCAGATCCACGAAATAGCAGCCGATGATAAAGCACATATTGAAAAGGAACTGGGAGGAATACTCAGACCGATTGAATTTATTTATAAAGAACCTGGTGTAAACCGTCCGCTCAGAGGCAACGAAGATCATCCCGATAATAATCTTAATAGAACGTATTACCGGAATCAGATAAACAAAGCAGCTAATGCAATTGAAGAAATAATTTCCGGATTAAAGGCAGGGTCAGTTATATCTGCGAAAGAAAGTATTCACCGCAGGGAGCCATTGGTGGAGTTCAACAAAGAAGAGAAACAGACGGTTAAGAAGAAACCTGGTATTTTAAAGAATCGCAAGTTACTGTCCGGAGTATTAATCACAGCAATTTTGGTAATAGCTGCAATACTTGCTTATCCAAAGATCTTCAAAAAGGATAAACTAGAAAAACTGAGATCATCAGGTGAGAGAATCTCTGTTGCGGTATTGCCTTTTCAGAATATGACCAATGATACCATCTGGAATGTCTGGCAGGACGGGATTCAGGATATGTTAATAACCTACCTTTCAAACTCTCCCGAAGAATTGAAAGTCAAACAGACTGAAACAATAACTGGTTTGCTTCAAAGCAAAGGTCTTGTTAATTATGCATCAATCACACCTTCTGTAGCAAGTAAAGTGTCACAGAAGCTGCAAGCAGATGTCGTAGTTTATGGCAATATCAAAAAAGCCGGTTCCACGATACGTTTGAATGCACAATTAATAGACTCAAAAACAGAGGAAGTATTTAAGTCTTTTGAAATAGAAGGGCTTGCGTTGGAAGATATGATCTTCCGAATGACTGATTCGCTGAAACGAATGGTCAAGAACTTTCTTATAATATCTAAACTGAAAAAAGATATATCTGCTGTATCCATGTTGTATTCTCAAATTACAAATTCTCCTGAAGCATTCAGGTATTTTACATACGGGAATAAATCTTTCTATAACAGAGATTACCCCACAGCAAGCGACTGGTATCTGAAGGCATTGGCTGTTGACTCCACTTATTATGTCGCAGCTCTTTATCTATCTCTATCATATTATAATCTGGGCTTATATGATGAGGGTAAAAAATGGTGTCTGTGGATTTACAAAAAAAGAGATTCGATGCCATTGATTGCAAAGATTATGACAAATTGTTTATATGCTATCTATTTTGAACCCCCTTATGAAGTGATTAAATACCTGAAACAATCGCTGGAAATAGATGATCAGAATCCGGTTCAATATTATCTCTTAGGTGATATATATTTTCGCCTGGATCAATTTGACAAAGCAATCCCTGAATTTGAAAAATCTCTTGAGATATCCGATAAATGGGGCTCAAAACCTTTATGGATTAACAACTATTATTTTCTGGGATTAGCTTATCACAGAAGGGGTGAATATAAAAAAGAAAAGAAACTATATAAGAAAGCAGAAAAAGATTTCCCTGATGCTATCAGACTGCTTTACTGCCAAACTTCACTGGCATTATCTGAAGGGAAAACAAAAAAAGCAAATGAATTTATTGAAAAATACATAACTGCCCGGAAAGAGAACTCTGCAACTGAAGCAGATATAGCATCAGGTCTGGCAAGTATTTACATAGAAGCAAATATTTTTGATAAAGCAGAGGAACATTATCGTAATGCCCTATCATTAGAACCTGAAAATCCAGTAAGAATGAATAACCTTGCGTGGTTTCTGATTGATAAGGATCGAAACATTAATGAAGGTATGGAACTCATTGATAAGGCACTTGAATTAAGTCCTGGTAATTACAATATGTTAGATATAAAAGGATGGGGATTATACAAACTGGGGAAATATAATGAAGCACTGGATATACTTCAGGAAAGCTGGGATATAAGAAGAGAAAAGGCAGTTTATTATCATCGGGCATATCTACATCTAGAGGCAGCAAAAAAGGCTGTTGCCGGGCAAAAATGAAGGCTCCGGCTGCACCAGGGTTTAGTTGGGCGGGGAGGATAAAAGTCAATCACCGTTGGCTTCAGCCAACGGATCCGGCAACCCCTTTAAAACCGGGCTTTAGCCCAAAACATTGGGGACTGAAGTCCCAGACTGAGAGGAGCTACATTATCCGTCAGCTAAAGCTGACGGCAATTAAGAGATTCCAAATAAATCTTTGTGCAATTTAATTCAGGTTTCTTTTGACTTGCATCCCGGTCTTTCGTAACTTTATCACAATTAACCGCTGCCATGGCAAGCCTCATTCCAGATTACGAATACGACATCTTCATCAGCTACCGCCAGAAAGATAACAGAGGTGAGAGGTGGGTTAGTAAGTTTGTCGAAGCTCTTAAAACTGAGCTTGAGTCAACATTCAAAGAGGAGATAAGTGTTTATTTCGATATCAATCCGCACGACGGACTTTTAGAAACTCATGATGTTGATGCGTCACTGAAAGATAAACTGAAATGTCTTGTCTTCATTTCAATAATCTCACGCACATATTGCGATCCGAAATCATTTGCATGGGAACATGAGTTTAAGGCGTTTGCTGAGCTGGCTTCACAGGATCAGTTTGGATTGAAGGTAAAACTTCCCAATGGGAATGTTGCAAACAGGGTATTGCCTGTTATTA
>DCVC01000189.1 GCA_002328625.1 Bacteroidales bacterium UBA2198 | reverse complement strand
CTCATGATGTTGATGCGTCACTGAAAGATAAACTGAAATGTCTTGTCTTTATTCCAATAATCTCACGCACATATTGCGATCCGAAATCATTTGCATGGGAACATGAGTTTAAGGCGTTTGCTGAGCTGGCTTCACAGGATCAGTTTGGATTGAAGGTAAAACTTCCCAATGGGAATGTAGCAAACAGGGTATTGCCCGTCCGCATTCATGACCTGGATAATGATGATATAAGACAATGTGAATCTGTTCTTGGAGGTGTGCTCCGGGGAGTCGAATTTGTTTATAAAACTGCCGGGGTAAACAGACCCTTGAGGTCAAAAGAAGATAGTCCGGGTGATAATCAAAACAAGATCTTTTACCGTGACCAGATAAACAAGGTCGCTCTTGCGATAAAAGAGATTATTTTGGGATTGAAAAATGAGCCGGTTGAAGCAGAGAGTGGGGAAAAAGAAAATATTCTGAATGTTGAAAAACCTGTAAAACAGGAGAAATCAATTATTGTTCTGCCATTTGATAACATCAGTTCTGATCCTGAACAGGAGTATTTCAGCGATGGTTTGACAGAGGAGATTATAACTGACCTTTCACATATTAATGACCTCCTTGTAATATCTAGAAGCTCGGCTATGACATTTAAAGGAACAAAAAGGATAGTCCCGGAAATAGCCCGGGCAGTCAATGTACGATACGTTCTTGAAGGCAGTGTACGCAAATCCGGCAATAATCTGAGGATCACGGCTCAGCTTATTGATTCTGTGACTGATGCTCATCTGTGGGCAGAGAGATATTCCGGAACACTGGATGATGTATTCGACATCCAGGATAAAGTATCCCGTTCTATTGTTGATGCTCTCAAAATTAAATTGAATCCTGAAGAACAGAAAAGAATATCTGAAGTGCCAATTAATAATTTGTCTTTATACGAATTTTATTTTAAAGCTAAACAGGCAATGGGAGCCTGGACAGAACCCGAATTGAAACAGGCAGAGCAACTGCTGCAGAAAGGCATTGAACTTGCAGGTGAAAATACCCTTTTGTATTCTCAATTAGGGTATATAAATTATCAATACTGGAATTTAGGCTACAACATAGATGAAAAATGCCTGAGGGAAGCTGCTGAATATGCAAATATGATTTTCGAAATGGAACCGGATTCCCTTGCTGGTTATTTTTTAAAGGGGACTTTGGAACTGGCAGGGGGAACTATCAGGCAATTCATTCTTGATTACCAGAAAGTACTGGCTGGTGATCCTAACCATACTGAAGCTCTTTTCTGGATGAGTGCATGGGTGGGGTATCTTGGAAAAACTTCGATGGCTGTTCCATATTATGAAAGGCTGACGAAAATCGATCCGCTTAGTGTCCAGGTCCGTTTTTTGCCTCAATGGTTCAAAATTCACGAAGGGAAATTTGATATTGCTTCAGATCCGATAAAGGAGCATTATGACTCTGATCCGGAATTCATAGGAAACCGGTATCTATATATATGGGTCAATGCATATCTATCCCGGTACGAAGAAGCTGTTTCCGCCATTGACAGATTTATTGATGAATTCCCGGGAAGTTTTCTGTACATTAAGTTATTCAGTCTTTTAAAATCGGCTCTCATGGGCAAAAGATCAGAATTAGAGTATTTAGATCCTAACCTCGAAAAATGGGCAAAGAAGGATCTTTCCTATTCATATCACATTGCACAATGTTTTTCCTTTGTCGATGAGATTGAAAAAGCAATGGATTGGCTTGAGTTATCGATAAATCTGGGAGGGATCAATTATCCCTTTCTTAATGAATACGATCCGTTACTTGAAAATATCCGGAGTGAACCCCGGTTTGAGAACCTTATGAAAAGAGTCAGGTACGAATGGGAGAAATTTGAGATTTAAATAAATTACTAATGAAAAGAGTTTTGTCCTTTATGATGTTTATGTGGGTGTGTTTTATCGTTTTTGCTTTGCAGGCAGAGGGTCAGCCTCCGGAGATTCGGCAATCAGAATATAGACAAGAACCTTCTTCACCTCTCGGGCCGCTCAGTCAGCGAACAGGTCTTCTCCTGAAAGATGAAATCACAAGCCATCTCATCCAGATAAGCTCCGGTGATCTGGCCCATGATTATGTATCCCAGCTCGCACTCTGGGACCGTGAACAGGCTTCTGAAGGCTTCAGCCGGGCTGCTGAATGGGTCATGCAGAAAGCAAAGGAATTCGGACTTGAACAGGTCACCATTGAGCGTTTTCCCTGCGACGGAGAGATTGAATATTATGGCCAGATCATGGCGCCTCAGTGGAAGGTGAAAAAAGCCGAACTTTGGCTCACGTTACCATTCCGGATGAAACTTACAACCTACGATGAATTACCGATGTCTTTGGCCGAAGCCAGCACGAGTACAAACGTCGAGGCTGAGCTCGTGGACATTGGTCCCGGAACAAATGACAGCGATTATGCTGACGGTGTCAGAGGCAAGATAGTACTTACCACGGGCCGTCCGCTCATGGTTTATGAACGTGCAGTGGTCAGGGAGGGTGCTGTTGGTATTATCTCATCATGGTCGGTACCGGATTTTGATTACCTGAACAGGCACCCGGGAGATTTCCCCGATCAGGTCGGTTGGTCACGAATTCCGCGGGAAGGTTCCGGAGAAAAGGGTCATTTCGCCTTTCTCATTTCATCTCGCCGTGCTGATGATCTTCGTGTCTTGATGGAACAGGGAAAAACGCTCCGCGTGCAGGTTGTTATTGATGCAGAATTAATACCGGGCAACCTCGAAGTTGTCAGCGGTCTCATTCGCGGCTCAGTTTACCTGGATGAGGAGATCATAGTAACAGCTCACCTTGATCACTATAAACCGGGAGCCAACGACAACGCTTCGGGCAGTGCCGCGATTCTCGAAATGGCAAGGACGATGCAGGAACTGATCAGGAATAAAGTCCTGCCTCCTCCCCTGAGAACGATCCGCTTCATGTGGGTTCCGGAGTATAACGGTACATACGCCTGGCTGTCGGCCCATCTCGATGACCCTGTTAAACGTATTGCCAACCTCAATTTTGATATGGTCGGCGAGAACACTGTAAAAACGAACTCAATTCTGGGTTTGAATTACACTTCCGATTCCAATCCTTCATTCCTGAACGCTGTCATGGAATCGATAGTTGATTTTGCCAACACTTACAATAATGAGCGGTATCCGCCTCAAATGGATCTGTATATAGGATCGATAACTGGTTCGCGTAACCGGCTCGATTGCAGAATAATACCTTATATAACAGGCACTGATCACGAACTTTTTAATAATTTGAAAATAGGTGCAACATCATTGACTGCCTGGCCGGACAATTATTACCATTCCAGCGAGGATACGCCCGATAAGGTCGATCCTACCCAGCTCCACCGTGCTGTAGTAATCGGTCTTGCGGCTATTACAACTATTGCCTATGCCGACAATGCACAGGCAAGGGATCTTGCAAGGCTGGCTCTCGTTTACGGCAGGAAACGGATCGCCGGAGGTGAGTTTTCAGCAGTCAGATCACTCCTGGCTGCCGACAAGGAGAATTTTAACCAGGCTGACCGTCTGGCAGGGAATCTGATAACTCATGTTTACCGCCGTGAGCGCGCGGCCATTGGTTCAGCATCTGTTTTCGCAAAAACACCCGGGTCGCGGACCGAAGTTGAGAGGACAATATCTTTGTTAATCAGCGATGAGACAGCTTCACGGAAAAGATTGGATGAAACAGCTTTACTGAGAGCAACAGAGCTAGGTATGGCAAGGGTAAAACAAACCCTTACGGAATCAGAGCGCAGGTCAGGGAGATTAATTCCTGCTCCGGTTAAAGGGAAAGAACTTTTCAATCTCAGCTATGTCAGCCGTACTCTGGCCGGGGATTCAACGGTTCAAATACCAAAGATCACAACTGCTCTGAATAACATTATCCAATATCTCAGAGCCAAGGGTGAAGATGAGCTGACG
>DCVC01000240.1 GCA_002328625.1 Bacteroidales bacterium UBA2198 | reverse complement strand
TGAGGTCTTTAAAATTGCATGGCAGAATGTTTTCAGTTGTTCACGTCTCATGTGATTAACTGAAATATCCCTGAAAAAGGGGAATAGAGATAATTGAATAATAGTTAGGTTTGTAAGGTATTGTAATGCGTGAAAACTTTTCAGATGAGGTTCTGTTTAGCAATAGTATTGATCTTTGGATTCATGGCTGTTTTTGAGGCTGATGCTCAGAATACCGATTCTCTGACCTATGCTATTGACAAAATGCTGACCGAAGGTTTTCCGAAAGCGGGAGTTAACAGGGTAACAGGCGGTGAAGACTCCATCCCGGTTCTGCGTTATCTGGCAGAGGGATCGAGATATCAGAGCATCAATTCAGATTCTGCCATGCTTTATTTCAGGAAGGCGTTGGACCTGGCACTTGCCGGGAGATCTGCCGGTCTCGTTTCCCGCTCAGTACAGGCTCTGGGAGGACATTTCCTCAGTCGTGAGATGTACCCTGAAGCCATGCTTTGCTACCTTAATGGACTGAAGATCGAGGAAAAAAGAGGGGATGAGATAAGGATTGCCGATCTCAATGATGATCTGGGAGTGGTATATTATAACATGGAGGTCTTCGACAAATCCTTGGCTTATCATCAGAAAGCCCTGGATATCTACCTGGCGGGTCAGAATACTCCGGGAGTTGCCAGGGTGCTCAGCCATCTGGGGTCTCTTTACAGTTCAAGGCATTTCTGTGAACCCAGAAATGAAGAAGAGAAGCTCATCGATTTCAACACCGCCATCAGTTATTTTGAGAAGTCAATCAACCAGTATTCCCTCATTGGAGATGGAAGAGGCATAGCAAACGGGAACCAGAACATTGCTGCCGTTTACAATCAGATGGGAAAGCCCGAAACTGCACTCGGTTTTATTCAAAAATCCATTGACTTTTACAGGCAGAGCGATGATCCTTATGGCTTCTCGGGTGCCCTTTATACCCTTGGAAAGGCTTATGTCAGGCTGAATGAATTTGATAAAGCGATTCAGGCATTCAGAGAGTCTGAGGAAATAGGACTTAAGCACAACCTGATAGAAGGAATTCAGTACCTGTATGAGGCTATTGCCTACCCCTACTACGCTATAGGGGACTATAAAAATGCATATCTGTATTACATCAGGTATATGACCATCCGGGATTCGGTATACAATTCCGAGAAATCGCGGCAGATAATTGAACTGGAAACCAAATACCAGAGCGAGGTAAAGGAAAATAAGATACTGAGACTCACCTCCGAAAAAAGAAGGCGGAACAATATTGTGTATTTGCTGGTCGGGATTATTATCCTGCTTGGATTATCCATCAACTATTACGTCAGGCTTTTAAGAAAGAATAGAATTATAGCCGATCAGAACATCGAGATCAGGGAAAAGAAAATAGCCGAACTTGAGAAGGAGAGGCTTTACCTTGCTGCCAGATCTGTCATGGAGGGAGAGGAAGCTGAGAGATCGAGGCTCGCCAGCGATCTTCACGATGGTCTGGGCGGCCTTTTATCAGGGATAAAAATTAATCTCTCTTCAATGAAGGAAAATGCTGTTATCACTCATGAAAACGTCCATGCTTTCAACCACGCCCTGTCATTGCTTGACACCTCCATCAGTGAGCTGAGGCGTATAGCCCACAACATGATGCCGGAGACACTTAATCATTATGGTCTAAAAACGGCACTTGAGGATTTCTGCACACAGGTTTCCCCTGCCGGGCAACCGGCCCTGGCCCTTCAATTCTTCGGAGACGAGATACGTTTTACAAAGGAGATAGAACTGACCATGTACAGAATAGTGCAGGAACTGGTCAACAATGCTCTGAAACATTCAGGTGCCACACAAATAAATATACAATTGTTTTCAGAACCTAAACGGCTTTTTGCTCAGGTCACGGATAATGGCAAAGGGTTTGACCCTGCAATGATTGATAAAGAGCGGAAGGGGAAGGGGATCGATAATATTCGTGACAGGGTGACAGCCATTAACGGGAAATTCGAAATCTGGAGTCAGCCCGGCCAGGGAGCCGAGATCACTGTTGAACTGGAAATATCATGATCAGGTCCGGCGAACCTTTGTCTTTAAGCAGGAAAGTGCTTATCGTTGAAGATCATCCTATAGTCTCCGACAGTCTTTTCAGACTGATAAACGAGACGTTTGACAATACAATCTGCATTCATGCAGCCACAGGTTCCAAGGGACTCTCATACCTAAACAGCAATCGTTTTGATATCGTACTGCTGGACATCAATCTCCCTGACATGACTGGTATAGAGTTTGCTTCCCAGGCCAGATCACGGTACCCGTATCTAAGGATCCTTGTTGTAACCTCGCTTGCCCAGCGCCATATCATTGAAATGGGGGTAAGCGCAGGTGTGCTGGGGTTTGTGCTTAAAACCTCGGACATCAAAGACATCACCGAAGGAATCAGGCAGGTAGCCGAAGGCAACAGTTACTTTGGACTTGGCGTTAAGGAACTTATGAACGGCCACTCGGTCTCCGGCACTTCAACACCTCTGATTACAAGGCGCGAAAGTGAAATACTAAAGCTGATTGCTGACGGTTTTACCAACCAGGAAATAGCTGAAAAACTATTCATCAGTTCATCTACGGTAGACAGCCACAGGAAGAACATGCTTATAAAATTCAATGTGAAAAATACAGCAGCATTAATCAAGACTGCGATCTCAAAGGGGATATTATAAG
>DCVC01000354.1:2557-4887 GCA_002328625.1 Bacteroidales bacterium UBA2198 | reverse complement strand
CCTGGCGGTTCAGATCGGGGGGGCCATGCACACAAAAACCTGGAGCAACTGATCATAGCAGCAAGCGGTAGCTTTGAGGTTGTTCTGGATGATGGTACGAACAAAAAGGTTATTGAGCTTAACAGGCCTTATTATGCACTTTACGTGAAGCCGGGTATATGGCGCGAGATAATTAATTTTTCTTCAGGGGCTATTTGTCTGGTTCTGGCTTCAGAGAAGTTTGATCCTCATGACTATTTAAGAGATTATCAGGAGTTTATAATGTTCAGGAACGAAAGGAAAATCAACCCGAATAACAATTTTTAAAAAACTCAGTTTATTAGAATAGCCCGAAGACTGATTATTTCGGACTGTGAATTAAATTGGAGCAAATTATGATAAGTAAGAAAGCAACAGTACAGACGAAAGAGATAGGTAGTAATGTAAGCATAGCTGAATATTGTGTGGTCAGGGAAAATGTCACAATCGGGAATGATGTAATAATTCACCCTCATGTTATAATAAATAAAGGAGTACATATCTCAGACGGAGTAGAGATATTCCCCGGGGCGATTATCGGGAAAACACCTCAGAATTCAGTCAGTCTTCTTCGAAAGACTGATTATTCGGCCGAAGTGGATATAGGAGAGAACACTTCTATCGGTCCAAATTCTATAATATATTATGATGTAAAAATCGGACCTGATTGCCTTATTGGCGATGCCGTTGCCATAAGCGAGAAATGTGTTGTCGGTCAGGGTTGTGTTATCGGCCG
Source organism: Bacteroidales bacterium UBA2198 (assembly GCA_002328625.1). GTDB lineage: Bacteria > Bacteroidota > Bacteroidia > Bacteroidales > VadinHA17 > LD21. The sequence continues at coordinate 4,133 of DCVC01000354.1, read as the reverse complement.
TAGTGTTTCTCTGTTGTACAATGTGACTGTGGGCGAAGGATCAAAAATAATGACTAATTCTCATATAACCGGTAACTCTGAAATTGGTTGTAATGTTGTCATTGGCGTTGGTGTAAACTCAGTGAATGACAATAACTTTGGATCGGAGGGATATGACCGGGAAGCGATAAATGGGCCTGTGATTGAGGATAATGTAAAAATTGGCGCCGGAGCAACGCTTCTCCCCAACATAACTATTGGGAAAAATGCAGTGGTGGGAGCCGGTTCAGTTGTCACCAGAGATATCCGGGGCAACACTCTGGTGATGGGTATCCCCGCGAGGCTGATCCGGAATCTTGATGTTTAAGAAATCACCTTTTTCAATTAATAATACCTTCTGAGATGAATAATAATCTTGCATCTGATGTGCAGTCCAAAAACATCGGGCCGGGTACATTGATCTGGCAATGCACCATCATTCTGCCGGGAGCAGTTATAGGCAGCAACTGCAACATCAATTCACATTGTTTCATTGAAAACAAGGTGATAATTGGAAATAATGTAACCATTAAGTGCGGGGTGTATGTCTGGGATGGAATCACCATTGAAGACAATGTTCATATCGGACCCAATGTCACTTTTACCAACGATTTATATCCGAGATCGAAACACAAATTTGAAATCAAGCCAACGATGATTAAAAAAGGAGCTTCGGTTGGAGCGAATTCAACTGTTTTAGCTGGAGTTACAGTAGGTGAATACGCTTTGATTGGTGCCGGCAGCGTTGTTACCAAAAATGTCCCGGGGAACACTCTTTGGATGGGAAATCCCGCCCGGCAGAAAGGTTATGTATGCAATTGCGGAAACAAACTTAACGACATGATAAAATGTGTGGTTTGTAAAAAGGAGTATAAGCTTGTAAATGACTCGTTAATAGCACTATGATAAAATTTCTGGATCTCGGGAAAATTAATGAGAGCTTTGAACCGGCACTTTCTGATTCAATAAGCAGGGTCCTTAAATCCGGCTGGTATCTTCTTGGCGAGGAGGTAAAGGCGTTTGAGAAGGAGTATGGCAACTTTACCGGAACAAAACATTGTATCGGTGTGGCAAACGGCCTGGATGCCTTGCGGCTCATACTGAAGGCCTATATCGAAATGGGCCGGATGGAAGAAAATGACGAAATACTTGTTCCTGCAAATACCTATATCGCCTCCATACTGGCAATAACCGACAACAGGCTTAAACCTGTACTGATAGAACCCTCACCAGATACGTACAATATTGATCCAGAAAAGATTGAAGAAAAGATCTCTTCAAGAACGAAAGGATTGATGATTGTTCATCTGTACGGAAGGAATGCGATGGATGACAGGATATCAGACCTGGTGAAAAAACATAACCTGATTCTCATTGAGGACAATGCCCAGGCTCAGGGTTGCTGGTTCAGGGACAGGCGTACCGGTTCACTGGGGAATGCAGCCGGTCACAGTTTCTATCCCGGGAAGAATCTTGGAGCCCTTGGTGATGCGGGAGCAGTGACTACTGATGATGATGAACTGGCAGAAGTTGTACGAGCAATTGCGAATTACGGATC
>DCVC01000354.1:0-2534 GCA_002328625.1 Bacteroidales bacterium UBA2198 | reverse complement strand
AGCCGCCGAAATCAAATTGCAGCGTTCTATCTGAAAAACATTAACAATACGCTGATAATCAATCCGAATATTCAGCCAAATGATCAGGATTCTTCGAACCTGTCTCATGTCTGGCATCTGTACATTATCCGTACTTCCAGCAGGGATAAGCTTCAGCAATATCTGACAGGAAAGGGCATTCAGACCGTGATACATTATCCTATCCCTCCGCACAGGCAGAGAGCTTACAGGGAGTGGGCTTCCATGAGCCTGCCTGTAACTGAAAAAATACACGATCAGGTTCTTAGCCTGCCAATCAGTCAGGTAATGGATCTGGAGGAAGCTGCAAGGGTAGCGGGAGCGGTAAATGAATTCAAGCCTTAAAAGAGGACAAGGAACCTATAAATCTGAAATTTTACAGTTTTTGAATGACCGAAGAGAATACCTCTTATCGTCAGATAATGAAAGCCACATCCATTTTTGGAGGTGTTCAGGTTTTCAACATCATTATTTCAATAGTACGGTCAAAGTTTGTAGCTGTGCTTCTCGGGCCTGGCGGTATGGGGATTTACGGCCTGTTTACTTCCACAACCGGCCTGATAGAAAAAATTACAAACCTGGGCCTCAGCACGAGTGCTGTCAGAAATGTGGCTGCTGCAAATGCATCCGGAGATGCCAGACGCATAGGTACAGTGGTGGCGGTGTTAAGGCGGCTGGTATGGATCACCGGAATAATAGGGGCAGTATTTACCTTTGTATTAGCACCCTGGCTGAGTGACCTGACATTCGGCGACAGGGGGTACACCATCGGCTTCAGATGGGTGGCAATCACCCTTTTGTTAACACAGATAACAGCAGGCCAGATGGTTGTTTTGCAGGGTATGCGCCAGATAAATTACCTTGCGCGGGCAAATTTGGCTGGAAGTTTTGCAGGATTACTTATTTCAGTTCCGATATATTATGTCTGGGGATTGGATGGTATTATTCCTGCAATCATTGTTAGTTCAATCGTTGCACTGCTATTGTCCTGGTATTTCAGCTCCAGGGTGAAGATCGAGAGAGTTCACGTTGATAAAACCACTGTTATAACCGAGGGCAGTGATATGGTTAAGCTTGGGTTCATGTTGAGCTTAACCTCTCTCATTGCTATGGCTTCCTCATATATTATCCGGATATTTATCAGTAATGCCGGAAGTGTTGATGAAGTCGGTTTGTATAATGCAGGGTTTGCAATAATTAATACATACGTAGGCATGGTGTTTACTGCCATGTCTACCGACTACTTTCCCAGGCTTTCAGGAGTGGCTCATGATATCGGGAAGACGAAGAGTGTAATCAACCAGCAGGCTGAGGTTGCCATACTCATTCTGGCACCGATACTGGCTGTTTTCCTTATCTTCATTAACTGGGTAATAATCCTGCTCTATTCAAACAGGTTCCTTCCTGTGGTTAACATGATTCACTGGGCTGCTCTGGGAATTTTTTTCAAGGCAGCCAGCTGGCCCATTGCATATTTAATTATAGCAAAGGGAGACTCCAGAACCTTCTTTTTAAGTGAACTGGCTGTGCACATATATATGCTGGGATTCAATATCCTCGGATACCTTTGGGGAGGACTTGAAGGTCTCGGGATCTCATACCTTCTGGGCTACTTTTTCTATCTCCTCCAGGTTTTTGTGATTGTTCAGAAAAAGTATTCGTTTTCCTTTCTTAAAACATTTGCCAAAATATCCGGCATTCAGTTTTTATTGGGTTTATCCTGTTTCATGACAAGCAGATTTTTGGATTCTCCATACTTATATGTGGCAGGATCAGTTATAATAATGGCCTCAGCCTATTACTCCTACAGGGAACTTGATCGGAGACTGGGCTTAAAGGCCCTGCTGATTGATAGATTCAGGAAAAATGAAGGAAGATAGATGAGGATACTTTTTTTCAACCTTGGTACTATTGAGCACAGAGTCCTGAGCTGGGAAATCGACGGGTTTAAGTCGCTTTTTGAGCAGGATATTATTTTATGGGGGCCTGTTCCTGACAGTAAATTTGTTTATAATGGCAAGGAAATACCTATACTTAGAATATTCGAAGAAACAACCATCGAGGATCTGCTGAACAGGCTGCCTGAAGGATGGTATCCGGATATAATAAGCTGTGATACATCTGCGATAAATTATGTGCCGGATATTTATAAATGTCCTGTTAAGACAGTAATATTCACCCGTGACTCCTGGTCAGATACTGTTTTCAACAGAGGGCTGGTTGAGTTTTTTGATTTTCTCAATTCTTCAACCGTTGACCGGTCAGCATACCGGGCTTTTCATGTCAATATGCTTCCCCTGAGAGGTTTCGCTGTTTCAACACCAGGCCCCGGAACTTATAATTCCGAATTTGAAAAACGGGATATAGATGTTTTGGCAATAGCTAATCTGGATAATTCGTTTTACCATGAAAGGCATAAGGCATTTTACACATTATCATCATCAGGAACTAAGTATGATATCAGGTTTCTCAGAGGCATTAAAAGATCGGGAATCTATAATTATTATCAGCGCAGC
>DCVC01000179.1:3990-6570 GCA_002328625.1 Bacteroidales bacterium UBA2198 | reverse complement strand
TAATACTTACGGCAGGCTGTGCCAAATACCGGTACAACAAGCTTCCGCTGGGAGATATTAACGGCATTCCGAGAGTTCTTGATGCCGGTCAGTGCAATGACTCCTATTCCCTGGCCGTAATTGCTTTAAAACTGAAAGAAGTATTCAATCTGGAAGATATTAACGATCTGCCAATTGCATTCAATATTGCATGGTATGAACAGAAAGCCGTGATTGTGTTACTTGCTCTTCTTTATCTGGGTATAAAAAATATCCATCTCGGGCCGACATTACCCGGATTTCTTTCACCCAACGTAGCAAAGGTACTGATTGACAAGTTTGGGATTTCAGGGATCGGGACTGTAGAGGATGATATCCAACTTTTTATGAATAGCAATTAGTCCGGCATTCTATATAGCAGTCCCTCCTCTTTCTCCGGTACGGATCCTTATACACTCTTCAAGGGGTGTAATAAAAATCTTTCCATCCCCCACAGATCCCTGTTCGCCATTGGTACGGGCCGACTTAAGGATTGTGTTTACGGTAATGTCAACAAATGCATCATTGACTGCAATCTCAATTTTTATTTTTGGAATTAGGTCAGGAATTATTACCTGACCTCTGTGCAATTCTTCCGTTCTTTGCCTTCCGTGCCCTGACACTCTGCTTACCGTGATCCGTGTGATCTCAGCTTCAATAAGAGCCTCGCGGACATTATCAAGCTGTACTTCCCTTATTATTGCAGTTATAAGTTTCACTATATGTGTATTACTGGTTTTTAAATTAACTGGGGTTCAACATGCCATAGCCTCTTTCTCCATGATATGTCCTGTCTAGTCCTGCCATTTCTTCCCTTTCAGAGGATTTAAATCTAATGACCTTATCAAGTAAAAATATTATTAATAATGTCATTGTTGCTGCAAAAGCAATTGCTATACCAACAGCCAGAAGCTGAACCCCAAGCTGGTTCCAGACACTCCAGTGTCCGTTATGTGCAGCTGATGCCTCTGCAAGCCACGAGGGGCGTATGAAGAATGACAGTAAAACTGCTCCAACTATACCTCCGACTCCATGTATTCCGAATGCATCCAGGCTGTCATCATAACCAAGTTTATTCTTAGCCTGGATCGCAAGATAGCAGAATACAGAAGCCAAAATTCCGATAATCATTGCACCATATGGTTGTACTACACCGGCAGCCGGTGTCACAGCAACAAGGCCCGCGAGTATCCCACTTGCAAAACCAAGGGCTGTGGCTTTTCCCTGGCTTATGCTTTCAACAATTACCCACGTTAAAGCTCCGGCAGCTGCAGCAACCTGGGTTGCTGTAAGTGCCTGGGCAGTACTTAATCCGCTCGATATACTGCTGCCGGCATTAAACCCGAACCATCCCACCCAAAGCAGTCCTGCCCCAAGCATCGTTATAACCAGATTATTTGGCCTGACCACCCGGAAAGGATAACCCCTGCGGGCTCCCAGATATAAAACTGCAACAAGCCCACTTACACCTGCCGATATATGCACAACTGTACCACCTGCAAAATCGATGGCACCCATTGCACCAAGATTGTAAAGGAATCCATCGGAAGCCCATACCCAGTGGCATAGAGGATTATATACCAGCAGGCTCCAGAGTGCAATGAAAAAGCAGTAGGCTTTAAAAGTGACCCTCTCGGCAAAAGCCCCGGCTATAAGAGCAGGGGTGATTATCGCAAATTTCCCCTGGAACATCGAGAAAACATATTCGGGTATACCTGCATCCAGTATCTTTGTGTCAATTCCTTTCAGAAAAAAATAATCCATATTCCATCCGAACAGACCGCCGAGGACGTTACTCCCGAAACTCATTGCATAACCGACAGCCACCCACAGGACACTGATAATTCCCATTGCCACAAAACTATGCATAATGGTACCCAATACATTCTTTGAGCGGACCAATCCTCCGTAGAACATTGCAAGTCCGGGGATCATCAACAGCACAAGTGCTGTCGATGTAAGCATCCATGCCGTTGCTCCGGAATCGACCTCTACACCATCTGAAGCATTCAAACTGGTCACGCTCATTAACAAGACGATTGTGATTATCAGTAACTTTCTTGACATTGTTTTCAAAATTGACATACTCAGACTAAAAATATTATATTTTCGATGCAAACATATATATTTTTAGGGGTAATACAAATATATTTTATATTTTTTTATCTTATGTTCATTTTTTTAGGGGGTGTACTGAAGAAAAATATACATTTTCAGAGTAGTACCCCCTGTTTTTTCATGGGATATAAGGTGATCATTAGAATCTCTACTCTGTGCAATAGATCAGTTAACTCAGGTTGCAGCAGCTAAGATTGATGATCATGACATACAAAAAAAAACGAAGCCCGGAATAAATTCCGGGCTCAGACAAACGGATGAGACTCAATTATAATGATCACTAGAAACTAAAACCTGCTACGATAAACAATTGTTCACTGTCAGGATTTAAAACAAGTTGGGCATTCACAGGCAGACTGAATGATTCAGTTATTTTAATTTGTTTCGTTGTGCCCAGGCCGATGTTACAAACAGCAAACCTCTTTCTGCCTGTATCACTCTCTT
>DCVC01000179.1:0-3954 GCA_002328625.1 Bacteroidales bacterium UBA2198 | reverse complement strand
AAGTTCCCTCTTGAAAAATTTACGTTTATTTCGTAAGCATGGCTTCCTGACTTTTCAGAATAATCGAAATATCTTAAATCAGGGGAATAATAATCGGTCATACCCAAACTGAATCCTGCGGGAAGTGAAAATACGAAGTAGAGGTCAGTTTCCTGGTAACCCCTGAAATCAAATGAGCCCCATGCCCCTGCCGTGAAAGAACCAGCGGTAAATTCAATCACAGGCTGAATGGCTGGCCCTGTCCCATATTTTGAACCTCTCCAGATATAACTGCTGTATATATCAATCCCGGGATTTAATACCTTTCCGGCACTCTCCTGCCCAAACACCGCTGAAAAAGATATTAATCCCACAAATACTATTGTAACCATAACTGATCCTGCACCTCTTATCATATATGCATTTTTAAAAAAATTTGCAATATTGCAATACAAAAATAGATATTTTCTATTTATTGCTATCATTTTTAAGGGTACAAAGCAATTTTTTTTAATATTTTAAACAAACCCCCTTCATATAGACAGGGTATTTAATTCAAATTATCCATTTTTTATTAGTACCCCCCTCAATAATTAAAGGGTTGAATTGTGTACAAATCATAATTCCGAATTTTCGTTTTAAACAGGAACTTGTCCCTGACAAATTGAAGAGGCCATCTTCCAAAAAAACATGATTTTAGAATGAGTATCAAATTTTAACACTAGTGTCCGATTAATATTGAGAGATTCCTCGTTCCACTCGGGCAGGTTTTTTATACGTATCGTCATACCAACAGGATCAGCCCCGGCCCCAAAAAGGTTTTCAACACAGTCTGTCAGGGAATACAAACTTTCAACATGCTTCTGATTTCATTTGAATTGAAAATCCTGCCGGATTGAATCTTAAGCTTTCTTATTGATAAATACTCCTCACTGACCCCGTAAATTATAGTCTGGGTATTCTGGTTACCAAAGATAATCTGTCCATTAGTCCGAACCTCCGGTGAAACCTCTTCAATAGCAATGGCTTCATTCCTCAAGGCAACTACATCGGAATACTTAAGTGCCATGGAACCTGATGACTCAATCTGTTTCTCAATGTTCTTAACCTGCTCCTCAGCAAACAGAACCTGCAGAAAAGCGTTCAGGATACTTAAGCTGATTGATTCCTTTGTTGTTTCCAGGGAAAAATTCTCGCTCTCAATTTCAAGTTCTGCCTGTTTTATCTGGTTGGTGAGCTTTGAGGCATTAAAGATTGTAATGCCAGAACTGAGTGAGTAACCTGATCCGCTGCTTCCTGATAAACCTGACTCACCTGCCATAGTGTTTTTTGACCAGCTGAAATTCTGGCCGGCTGAGGCGCTGGCTGATGGTAACCGTTGGGCTTTTGCCTGGCCTGCATAGAGGTTGTACCTTTCGTTTGTGAGTTTGCTCCTCCGGACGGTAATATTCTGTGAATAAGCGTATTCTAGACATTTATCCAGTGTCCATGTATTTGTATCCTGGGCAAAAACACTGCCTCCTGCAGCCAGTAATATGCTTAACATCAGTCCTGTTCTTCTCATAATATTCCTATCAATTTTGTGATAAAAATATATTGAGGCGGAGGGTATAAAAAATAATATAGAAGAACAGGCGAATTTTACCGACGAACCGGTAAAGAATACCTTTGTGTCCCTTAGTGGTTAATTGTTTTTTAACCGCTAAGGGACACTAAGTTCACATGAAGGAACACAAAGGAAGAAGAAACAACTTTCAACTGCGGTTTAAAGTGTTGTCTTTATCAGTTTAAGGTTTGTTTCAACGCCATCGAGGTAGATAACAGTCCATGTCATAATATTTGTAACATTATGATGAACCAGGGATGGAATATCCTGATCCTTAATCCTGAGATCGAGTATTGCAGGTAATGATTTCGCAAGATCTTCGCATCCGGGCGTGTTCTCTGCTTCTTTAATCAGGGCTTTCATGCTTATATCGAGCTTATCTCCGGGTCTGGCATATCCGGTTGTCAGTAATACATCAACAGCCGCATCACGGGAATCAGGTCTGTAAAGGTCTCTTGCATTATTTTCCCATTCCCGGGTCGAAGTACGCTCTGCAGTAAGGATCAGGTCTTTATACTCACCCACAACCTTCAGGACGTCATCGATTTTCTGTATGACACCTGGTTTTGTATCGTTTGCAGGAAATTGATTCAGAACCTTCTCGACGCTGTTATAATGACGTGATATATTAAAACTGTCATGGAGCATTGCCCTGGAAACATTCAAAGCCAGCAGGGCAGAAAATACAGAATTCACAGCCAGAAGAAAAAGAACAAAAACAGTATTGTAGATATTGAAATTTTTGTTCTTAGAGATTGTAATGATGAAAACCGGCAAAAACACCACGTATGGGAAAATAAGTCCGACCGTCAGTAAAACACCTGCGTAGGGCCAGTGCTGGACCTTGAACAGCATTGACGTGAACACAACAAAACCAGTCAGCCATGTTGCTATATGAAGCAGTAAATTCTGTTTGTTCCCATGAGCTTTATAGTGATTAATAACAGCCAGCGGCAGAAAAAGCAACACCAGGGCAGCAATCCCGATTGTCAGCATCCAGCCTGCACCCGGCCAGTGGTTTACCTTGAATATTGTGCCCAGAAAAATAATCAATACTGTAACCACACCTAATATGTATATTTTTTGTTTCATGATCTTAAGGTATTATTTCGTTAATTTATTGCACGCCACAGCTTTCAATATTTCAGATTCAACAGACAGGATGCTGTTCTTAAGAAGCACGAGGGAATGAAGTCCGGTCATCATTGTAATAAGCTCATCTTCAGGTACTTGTCCGGGCAGATACTTTGCCGGATCCAAAAGTCCCGAATAGTTCTGCAGCACCTCTGCAGGAACCAGGCTGGTTAAGTAGTTATTGTAATCAGACATCATAGCAGTAAGTTCCTCACGCGTTTTGGATCCAGGCAGAAGAAAATCCATTACAGGCCGGGGATGAAACGGCCTGGAAATATTTTTATATTGAATCTGAGGACCGGCTTCGGTCTGAACGATCTGATTGCTGATTAAAACAGGAGCTCCGGGTTTTCCTTCTGCTTCACTGATCATCTTTGATTCAACATCCCCTATGAAAGCGAGAAGCCCGCCTGTTCTTGAATGAACCTGTTCCATTAAAGGATAGTTTAATGAATCCTGACAACTGGTCATTATTGAATTGTTATTCCTGTACAAATAGTTGTACAAAGCTTTTTGCTGATCCTGGTGAGAATAGTAACCGGTTTCATATGATTGCTGAAGGTTAAGGTTTATCAGCGCTCCCGGAACAATAACAATTAACAGACCTATTACCATATAAATAAACCTGGCACTGATATGATCATCCTCTTTCCATGTGACCCATGTATACCATGGGAAGACTAATCCGCAGAGTATGATCATCCCTGCAACCATGAGTGTGCTTGCCAGAGGCCAGTGTTGTACCTTGAAAAACATACCTGCGATATAAAATACAAATCCGATCGCACCCAGGATATAAACCGGCTTTTTTGCCTTATTTTCCTGGTCCTGCAGATTGTAAGCAAGCAATGAGGGCATGAAAAAAACCACTCCGAACAAAGCTGCCAGCAGCAAAAGAATGCCTGCTGCAGGCCAGTGCTGGACCTTGAACAACGTGCCGAGTATAAAGAACATCCCTGCAAGGAATGCAGAGATGAAAAGGAATAGTCTTTTCCTGTTATGAGTCTCTTTCCAAAGAACTCCGAGGGCTGAAGGCATAAAAATAAATGCCAGTGTAAAAGCACCAAGAGTCAACATAGTCCCGGCCAATGGCCAGTGCTGGATCTTGAACAATGCGGCACAGCCGAACAACACTGTGCCGATTATGCCCGAAATTTTCATTGTGTTTTTCATAACCCTGTATTTAGTGTCAATTGCATAAAGTGTCTCTTCCTGTATCTCTTTTAGTCTGTGCT
>DCVC01000074.1 GCA_002328625.1 Bacteroidales bacterium UBA2198 | reverse complement strand
CTCCACGAATAAAATAATCACTGTCAGTCAGACAATGATGAAAGATGCTCCAGTTTTATGGAGTATCTCTGATAACAGGGAGTTTGATGAGATAATGTCAATTAAACTTTGGAACGAAGTTAGCAAAGAGGAAGAACTTCTGGAGTTTGAATTCTGATTTCATTAAATATTTTCCAGTATTGGCAGTCATACTACCAATTTCACTAAATTCTTAATGAAAAAGGTTCTGGTTTATGTATTTTGTTATGTTTTACAAATCTCCAGTAACTCTCGAGGTCAGTTCATTACTTGCATTTCTCGAACTGTCTCAATTGCTTGTTGAAATCCCTCCACACGTCTTTGAATTTTCTGAGATCCTTAATCTGATGGCTTAGGTTCTCAGTCCAGGCTTTCTCAAGAATTTTCTCCTTTGCGGTTACCTTTTGAACAAATTCTTTTGGATCTTGACCTTTATGTTCAGCTTTCTGTTGAAATTCTATAAATACATCCTGCAGTTCAATTCCCTCAGTGTTTGTTAAGTACTCGAAATCATATAAATCACGTGGGATTGTCCTTCCCATCAAGGCAGCCATTTTTTCAATTACTATTTCTTCCAGACTATAACTTATAATTGTTATCTCCCCTTCTTCCTCAAGATCTGAGTAATCATTCAGCATAGGTTTTTTCACAACTTCAAATTCAAGCTTTTCTCCTTTCCCTATATCAGTCTTAATACGATCACTCTTACCTCCAAGCGGGCCAGTATATTCAATGAAGAATTTAATGGATCCGGATTCATGAACTTCTTTTGAATCTTCAGGTATAGAAAGATCAATATTAGCTGCTTCTTTAATCCTTACAAATATTTCATTAAATGCTTTGTAAATTTCTTCATCTGAAAGTGTCTTCTCCAATGATGGATCAAGTGTAAAATCAATATCTTCAGAGTAGCGGTAGTCCTCAATGAAGATCTTTTTAATGCACGTTCCACCTTTAAAGATTAATGCATTTTTTAGAATATCATGATTATATAATCCCCATAATACCCAGGATATGATATAGTCTTTTTCAATTTGCTGAGGCCTAACACCTTCTTTACTTGCTACTTTAGAAATTTCCTGCGGTTTTATCATGTGAAGATTGAGTTTTTAATAGTATTTACATCAATATTAATTTTCAAGCCGAATCTTGAGTTTTTCCGGCCCTGGTTTGGACCTGTAGTATCCAATACAGGGAAACTGGGACCAATTTCCTTTAACATTTCATCATAATGAGTTGGCCAGGTAAGGCCCAGCAATTCTACCAAAAACAAGAATCTTTTCTTTGTGGCCTCGTTTTCATTACGGCTTAAATATTCAAGAAACTTTTGATAATCGATTTTGTCCTTTGATTCATACAAAGCTTTGCCAATTTCAACCAATCCCCCACTTAAATGCGGGCGAGTCAATGCATCAACAAGTGTTTTCTCAAGATCACTAACCATTACTTTATTATACTGATCGATCCAAGTGTTTTTAAAACCAAAGAATCTTGGTTCTATGTGATAGACAAACTGGAATTCAATTCCTCTGATTTTTTTTATCGCAGGTTTTACCTGAAGATCAGTTACGACAATCTCTTTCAGGCTTGGTTGTGTTATTAGACCATGTACTTGCATTGCCGAATAATAACCTATGTAGTATTTTTTACCTTTCATAAGATATTTGGCTACAAGGTGCCAATCCGGAATATACTTTTTAGGATCAGCACTTGAAGGGACGATATGATAAAGACTTCGATTTAATTTTATCAGCATCCCTTTTTCAACCATTCCGGAAAGGACCCTCGATAGGTAAATTCTGTTTGTATCGGGATACTCCGCTAACACATCCTGAAAAGTAAAGCAATCCTGATCAGCGCCAGAAAATCTTTTTATAATGTCCCAATTAACTATATTTTTCATTTTACAGACATTTATTATCCTGTTATTATATGCTTTTTGGCAATACAAAGATAATAAATATCCAATGACAGACAATTATTATCTGGATATTATATATACATTGATAACCCGAAGATAATGAATATCCGAAATATTCAGTTTTGAAATAATTATGAATATCACTTCCGGTCAAAAAAATGCGATAGTAAATATTTCACTAAATTATCATTAAGTGATAATTTGATGAAAAATCTACTAAATTTTATAAATATCTTCAAATTTTAGCAACACGCTCCATTAATGTTCTAATAGATAGTCATTTACGAACTTCGCAAATTAGAAAAAATGAGAAATCTTTATACTATCTGAACTGAGTTAAGAACTTTCAGGTAGCCGAGGAATTTCTTCATGTTTATCAATTTCTTTCAACTGCGGTATCGATGTTCCGGCAATTCCTTTTATCGACCCTATGAAATGGTTGGTGTTCAGTAGAACTTTTTCCAGTTGTTTTTCACGTTCCTTCCATATCCTCTCCATTGCTCTCTTTTCACGAACGTAACTGTCCTGAAGATTGGAAAAACCCTCGACAATTGCGCTAACCTGCATCATAAATTCATTGCTTGTCAGGTAATCGTAAAGCATTTGCATTTTTTCACCTTTATTGGTTTGGGAAGAGTATGCTTCCGAAATCTTTATTAGGCTTTCCCGAAGAACGATCACCAAACCCCTAAAATCGAAATATGTACAAATCCATACTTCATCCTTCTGGCCAATTTTTTCAATCCCTTCTGGTAATGCTTCAGTAATTATAACAAGTACATTAGCTTTGACGGTCAGGGCATCGGCTTTCAATTTTGTGATCCAGTCCTGGACAAAGGTTTTAGTTCTTTTACTTTCATACAAAATTTTACCGCAATCAACTCCGAATCGATTCCTGACGGTATGGATAACATCAGCACCTTTGATACCCTTCCCTACTTCTTCAACCAGATCCACCGGGAACAGATTTCGCAGGATTTCTTCTACTGCCAACTCCTGAACCTCTCCCTGCATTTGCATAGATCCTTGTTCAGCTTTACGACTCATTTCCTCAACCTGTTTTCTCAGGGAACCGATAAGTTCTTCACGTTCCTTTAATTTCAGTTCAACCCGCTCTGATTCTCTTTTCTTAATGCTCACGGTCTCCTGCTGGATTTTTTCAGAAAGTTGTTGCTCATATTTCAATGCCAGGTCTTGTTCCTGATCTTGCAGTTTCCGTTTCAACTGTTCGTTTTCAATTTTTGCTGTCTTCAAATCCGATATTTCCTTTTTGGCAGACTCGGCTTCTTCGGAAAGGGTTTTTAATCGCCCTTCATACTGTTGTTCAAACTGGCTCTTCAACAGCCTTGTAGCTTTTTCAGATTCAGTTTTCAGTTTTTCAGATACCAGTTGATCAATGTCGGTCTGTTGCCGTTTGAGGTCAGCTTCTTTTTGCTTGATGGCATTTTCTTTTAATGCATACTCTTCCTGAATCTTTGTAATGCTCTGATTCATTTCATTGCGATACTTTTCTTCAATCTGCTGGGCAAGGACATCCTCAACGTTGAAATCATGACCGCATTTTGGACAGATGATTCTTGTGTTAGCTGGCATATCATAATATTTTGGTAACAATCATTATATCAAGATGTAATATTCATTAAAGTTACAAACTTCGCAGATACGAACTCTACTTGTGGTAAGGAAACCATGGCACCTGAGGGAGAACCAGGTTATACCCCCAGGTACATGAAAGCGATTATAGAATTTTCAATCAAATTTCTTTCAATTGTTTTATTTTCCGTACGGTGTTGATGCTATGACCGGTAATTCCTGCAATCCGCCTTACTGACAAATCGCTCTTATCAATAAGGTCTGAAACATTCTGGTATTTGTTTAATAATGCAGAAGGAGAAGTCTTTGCCCAGACTTTGCGGCCGTTGTACCTCTGCCTTGTTTTGGCAAGCTGAATCCCCTCATGTTGACGTGCTTTTCGCAAATTGTTTTCCATTTCCGCACCGATGGACATCATCTGCAATAACAGCATCACCATAGGATTTTCTTTTCCATTCTCCATTGATGCCATGTTGAATTGCTGTACATATATTGCGATTCCCCGTTTATGAAAGGTATCCACTACCGTTAATATGTCCACAACTTTTCTGCCAATCCTGCTAATTTCGCTTATTAGGACAAGTTTTATGTCGTTTTGAATCAAGTACTCCAATAATTTATTGAATTCTTTTCTGTCTGTACTTTTAACAGTACCTGAAACCTTTTCCTCGAAAACTCTTTTTACTGTCCAACCTTTTTCTGTTGCTACTTGTTTAAGATTTGAAATCTGTCTGATATTATCCTGCGATTGGCTTGAGACTCTTGACCAAATTATTACTTCCATATTTTATCATTTTTAGTGTGACCCTATTTCTAATACGTTCCGGCCGTTTTTATGGCTTTTTCCCTGGGTAAAGTGTATCAACTTGAAGTATACCCTATTTTTAATCAAGCAATTTTATAATCTGTCCATTCAGTTCTTCTAATATCGACTGGTTGTTAATTACCAATATAAGGATAGTAGGTACATCTTAGAAAAGCACCTGGTATTTTGACCACATAGGCAGCCACTGGAATCCCATCTTTAACTTCAATCAGTAGCAAATACCGATCTGGGGTCTCATAATCGACATAAAAGAGTTCCTGAAGAAATTTGATGTTCTTTTTCATTTAGCAAATATAATTAAATGTCATAATTATATGGTAACAATTATATATTTTTTATTATTTTATGGTAATAATTATGACATTAAGGATAAAATTCCGAAATTGGGACCTGCTATTTTAAAAAAGATATATTATGGGTTACGAAAGAAAAAATCCTATATCCGAAGAGCATTTAGAGATCCTTAGAGCAATTGGAAGGAGAATTTATGACCTGAGGTTATCAACCGGCCTTTCAATTGAACGCTTCTGCTCAAAAAACCAAATTCCAAGAATTAGCTACAGCAACTTGGAAGCAGGACGAAATTTTCACATGACCACACTCCTTAAAGTATTGGATGCTCATCCTCCAATTAAAACACTAAGCGAATTCTTTGAAAGGATTTAGAAATTATGCGCTTTGGGGATCGATCCATTTTTATTGCTATCATCCTCCAGGCTGTTCTGTTATAGCAGGATTTTTATATATCACATTTGATAATTTTATCCTACCGAATTCCTAGATGGAAATAAATACTGCAGATACCTTTGCGGGGGGTACATTTTGAGGCATTTCCTTCGTCAAGATTCTTACTGTTCAGCGTTCATAGCCCCATTTTATCATATAGTTGATATGATTATTTCTATCAACAATTGCATGTTTGGGTTCAACTAAAGCCCTTTTTAAACCAATTACAGTACACAATAATCAATATTTCATTGTTCACGTATTTATATATGCATACTTACTCTCAACCATGAAAAAGAATATAAGTATTACCGGCAATCAAAAGATACCTGAAGGATGCATTGAAGATTTTAAAAAAATTGGACTTGCTATACATGAACTCCGATTTCATCATGGCTTATTAACCCAAAAGGAACTTGCTGAAGAATGCGGTGTCCATTTTAATACTATCCGGTCGATTGAACAAGGCCATAGAAATTACAATCTACTTAGTCTTTTGAAAATAATCCAATGCTTCGATTATGACTTAACAGATTTCATAGAAGAATTATTCTAATCAGGTTGGGGCAGAATTTATACTGACAATCTTTTTTAAGATTGACTAATCAGTAATTGGACTGCTCACGTTTGTCGGTTCTCTAACAGAATTGATTTCTTTTTTATAGTCATCATTAACTTCTTTACTACTACTAATAAGTTGAATAACTCTGCTTATGCTTGAATAAGTTAATGATAAACTACTGTTTGAAAGTGTTTGGTTTAATTCCTGAACATCATGGGAATTCGTACTTTTTAACAAGTAGTAATACAGTACTGTTTCAAACAATTGGATTGTATTTGCTTTCGTTTTCTGTGCCTCAATACGATACCTTTCGTAGAATCTTGAACATAGAAACTGGTTATTACCAATGAAAAACTTGGAAGGTGATTTCAAATAATCATCGACTTCATTAGCAACGTTTTTAGCCAAAAGAATTGGAGAAACTTCTTTTTGTTTTTCTTTTTCTATTTCTTTTTGGTTATTGTTGTTAGTAGGGATTACTCCCAATATATTAGTAGTTGCATTACCACTATCTATTGGGAGTTTACCCACTACATTAGTAGGAGGATGACTATTAGTAGTTGCCCCATTATCAGTAATTCTACTATTAGGCGAGTTCCTAATATCAGAATTGTTCTCAGCAATCAAACTGTCAGGTAAGTTTTGAATGTGATTATTTTCTTCTGCTCTTGCAAGAGCAGCCAGTCTAATCATCTCATTAATATTGATCGCAATTGTCCTGTTGGTGACCGTATTGATTATTCTCATATCACGGAATTTTTTCAATGCTTTCTTTATTGTCCGGTAATCTGACTGAACTGATTTTGCAATGCGGTAATTAGTGACCCTGAATGACTCGGCATTTGATAACAGGTATGCCAGTATCATTTTCTCAGTTGCAGAAAGATCAACATACAATAGTGCATTAGGAATCTGAGTGAAATCAGACTTCAATTCAGCCTTTTTCACGTAAAAATAATTTCCAGTGCTTTTCATAATGTTATGAGTATTCTTTATTGAAGGGCATCTATTGTTAATCCTGTCTCGAGGTAATAGATAATAATATGCAAAACTGCTTCATAATATACATCCCACCCAAGTGGTTTAAGTTGGTAACAATTATTACTATCCTGTTGGTGGAAAACTTCATAAAAAATGTGTTGCTCATCAATAGTGACAACAATTAAGAACTTCTTATTACTTTCCTCCAGATGAATGATTTGTCGAAAAATAGTTTCGTGAATTGGTTCCTGCAATACCTCGTCTAAATCTATCAAATCATCAATATAAATGTTTACGGTCTTAGTCCTTATCGATAAAAAATAATCGAAATCATCCGCTAAAGAATACTCCAACTCGCCATCTTTTAACCAGTCAGGCTCGTCTACTTTCATATACTCAAAATCTGGACCCAGCATCTCAAAGAACTCATTTATGTGCTTTCCTTTGTCGAAAAGGCCAATACCGTTTAGGTTTCCTTTTTCATCCATTTCAAGATACATCCTATCCATTATTGATGCTTCTTGCAATGCTTCTTCAAATGAACATTGATGATTGCACCAAGGTAATTCATCGCTCACCTCATAAGGTTGGATGCAATCATAATCACCAAGGTCTATTCCGTACTCCGTTTGCTTAACTTCATCCAGATACATCTGCATTGCCTTTGATTCCCAGCCTTCATAAGGATTGATATCCTGGCTGAGCATAAGGCTATCTTTGTAATTAATCTCCACATAAGGACCTTCCCCATAGGGGTAATATCTTTCTGGAGGCAGAATTAATTCTCCAAAAATATCAATCAGTTCGTCTTCAGTAATGTAATCAATCTTGTTTTGTGCCATGTATTCGTCGATAATTCTATCTACTTCACAGCCATCTGTTTTTCTTATCCGTAGGGATTCCTCTAACTCCTGCCGGAAATAACTTTCATTTTTCATATTATCTAAGTTTTAATATTTTAATTTAAGGTTAATGACATACCGTCATCAGTAAATAAAACCCTGTGTGCTCAGCAAAAGCCAGACACAGTAAGTCAAGGTAATAGTTGAAAACAGTGTTTTTACTATTAAATCTTGAAGTGGAATACCTCGGGAGTTCACTATGAAGAGTACCCTCGTTTAAAAATCCTGCGCTATCTCCATTTCTGGAATGGCCTATAGCAAAAATTGAATTATTTTTCATGCCACAAAGATGCAGCATGATAGAAAGGAGCTAGGGGTACAAGTACGGGTAAAGATTGTGTTTAAGAGGGAAACTTTCCCTTTTGTTCTTTTTCGATACTTTCAATTAATCGCTTAATATATCTCCTTAATATGGTATAGTCGGTCTCTTTAAATTCTTCACTGTCCACTCCAGTGGATTCTTTTTTAACAAGGCTTAAATCTTGCCGGATTTTGTCAGCGGAAAAACTGGTTAACTGTGATATCAGGCCAGCTAATTCATCATTCGTTATGCCCTTCCCCACATAGCCAAGTTCATGCAAATGGTGAAATAGAATCACAATTTGTTTCTGTGTGAGGTCTGTATGTAAACCAGATTTCTTACCGCTAAGTCGAGATATTTCATTCTTAATATTTGAAATAAAATCCAAAACCTTGTCGCAATAGGTTATTTTAATATTAACCAAAGATTCCAAATTGCTAAATCTCTCATTATTAGTATCAAGAATAAGTTTATGAAGATCTTCCCTTACCTGGAATATTTTACTCGATATTTCATTTTGGATTAGCTTGTTCTTCACCAGGTTTGTGTCAACTGCAGTTCTTTTAAATTCTAAAAACAAACTCTCAAGATATTTCTCTAAATCGGGTGTGTTCCGGAAACCATCCAGTTCCGCATAAAAAGTGTCTTTCGAACATTCCATAGAAACTTCCTCATCAATTTCTGCTTTCTCCAGTAATTCACTGAATTTAGCATCAAATTCTTCATCAACCTTCTTAATCAAGTTGTTATTGTTGAGAATATTGACCAAAGTGAAAATATCGTTTCCCATAAAGCTTCGGGTTTATAGATGGTTATATTTTAATAAATTAATAATTATCAAAAATAATTGATTATTAATTCTTTTTAAGCATCTCAAATAATGAGATATTTTCCCTACCTTCATATGCAATTTATTAATTCAATCCATGAACAGGATAACCATTTTTTCATGGAATGAATGGGTTGAAGGGAGTTACCTTTTACCAGACATGAAATTTGGATTTAGCCATTTGGAAGCGGTAAAAAAGGTGATGAATGGAGAGTTTGATCCTTATAAAGCAAAATAGTGTAAATTATCCATATGATTTTTGGGACGAAATAAATATTGAATTAGCAGAAATGAAAAACAATCAACTTAAAATCCGGTTAATAGCCTTTGCAGTCGGGTTAGGATTAATGATCGAAACAACAGTTGGCCAGAGTCTTAAAACACCTGCAATTAATAAGCAACAACATAATTATGATGTAGCTGCATTCGTTTGGCCCTCCTACCATCCTGACGACAGGGCAAAGATCTTCTGGCCTGAAGGAATTGGAGAGTGGCAAACCATAAGAAGCAATGAACCCAAGTTTGAAGGGCACGAGCAGCCCCGTTATCCATTGTGGGGATATATAAATGAAGCAGATCCCTATGTGGCAGAAATGGAGATTAACGCTGCAGCCGACCATGGGATCAATGTATTCATTTTCGACTGGTACTGGTACGACGGGATGCCTTTTTTGGAAGGACATTTGAACGACGGCTACCTGCAGGCTAGGAACAACGACCGGGTGAAGTTCTACCTGATGTGGGCCAATCATGATGTCGACATGTCCTGGGACAAGCGCAATGCCGGCAAGCCGAATGACGCAGTGTTATGGAAAGGTGCGGTGGATAGGGACGAGTTCGAAGTAATCTGCCACAGGGTAATAGAAAAATATTTTTCACATCCTTCTTATTACACGATTGAAGGCAATCCCAGTTTTATGATCTATGATTTGAATGCGCTGATCAAGGGAATGGGGGGTGTCAAAGAAACAAAAGAGGCGCTCCAATGGTTTCGAGAAGAGACGGTCAAGGCAGGCTTCAAAGGGCTCGATCTGCAGTTGACCCTGCGCCGAAGAGGAATGAATGTGACATTTATTGACGGGGACCAGGTTGGTTCCCAGAAAGAAGTCATAGAGCAGCTTGGCTTTGATGGGGTCACTCACTATCAATTCGTGCATTTTACCAATATCAACGGCGACTACATGGAGATCATGGATGTTGTTGAAAAAGAGTGGAATATGATTGATGAGGAATATGATGTGCCCTATTATGCCCATGTTTCGGTGGGTTGGGACAACAATCCCCGTTTTGAGATGTTCCGGCCCGGTGTTGTAAACAACAACACTCCCGAAAATTTTGAAAAAGCGCTCCGGAAGGCCAAAGAATATGCTGACGCCCGTCCCTGTCAGGTTCCCCTGATCACGGTAAACAGCTGGAATGAATGGACCGAAACCAGCTATCTGCAGCCTTGTACTATGTATGGGTATGGCTATCTGAAGGCTGTTAGGAAGGTTTTTTTGAAAGCCGCTGAGGGAGGTTATAAAAAATAGTTTCATAGCTCTATTGGTAAAGTAATAATTTACAATTAATTAAGGTGCATTAATTAAAAACTAGTTCATGAAATAAGCCATGATAAGAAGTTTTTCACACCCATGTGAATCATTAAATCATAACGAATTCTATCGAATACCGTTGAAAATTTAAAGTTTAATGAGATGAAAAAAAACAGTTATTTTCTAATTATCCTGATAGTTTTGTTTGCCAGTTCAGTTTATTCTGCTGACAAAACCACTCTTGTAGGAGACCTTCGTTGTGAATACAAAAAAGATCCATTAGGAATTGGACATACGAATCCCCGCTTGTCCTGGAAAATCTATTCTGGAGAAACAGATCAGGTGCAAACTGCTTACCAGATACTGATAGCAACGTCTCCCCGATTACTTTCCCCGGGCAAGGCCGACCTTTGGGACAGCCGGAAGATTTCTACGGATCAGTGCCTGCATATTGGATATAGCGGCAAAACGTTGGAATCAAGGCAAAAATGTTATTGGACAGTAAAGATTTGGGATAAATACGGCAAGGAAACTATATGGTCGCCACCGGCATATTTTGAAATGGGATTGCTGAAACCAACCGACTGGCAGGCAGGGTGGATCAAAACAGCCATTGATTTCGAGGAATACAGCTACCCGTCGCCACTGTTCCGGAAAGAATTCAACATCGCCAAAAAGGTTAAAACGGCCAGATTGTATTGTACCAGCCTCGGATTATACGAGTTTTACCTTAACGGACAAAAGGTAGGCGATGAGCTATTTACCCCGGGATGGACCAGTTTTAAAAAACGTTTACAGTATCAGGTTTACGATGTTACCGGGATGTTCAGAAATGGCGTCAATGCAGCCGGAATTATGCTTGGGAACGGCTGGTATCGGGCGTTCAATCCCAATGCCAACCAGGTACAGGATATTGAAGACCTGGAAGTTTTAGCGCAAATCGAAATTGAGTTTATCGACGGAACAAAGCAACTGCTAAAGACCGATAACACATGGAAATCTTCAACTGGTGGGGTTGTAAAATCTGAAATTTTCGACGGAGAGATCTATGATGCAAGGCGGGAGAAAACCGATTGGAATACCCCGGGATTTGACGACCGGGAGTGGAAGGGAGTTATTGTAACCGGCACAAAAAAGAACCATATTATCAGTGCTGTTTCACAACCGGTGCGCAGAATAGAGGAAATCAATCCGGTAGAAATAATATACACCCCCGAAGGTGACACTGTACTGGATATGGGGCAAAACATGGTAGGCTGGTGTCGTCTGAAAGTTGAATGCCCGGAGGGGACTACCATTAAGCTTCGCCATGCCGAAGTATTGGACCAAGAGGGTAATTTTTATACAACAAATCTCCGGACAGCCAAACAAGAAATAATTTATACCTGCAAGGGGGGAGAAGTTGAAGTGTATGAACCCCGTTTTACATTTCAGGGATTCCGGTATGTGACTATTTCGGGCTATCCGAAAGAGGTGACAAAAGATATATTGACTGGGGTGGTTATCCACAGCGATTTGGAGCGGACAGGAACGTTCAGTTGCAACGACAGCCTGATCAATCAGTTGCAGCACAATATCATCTGGGGCCAAAAGGGGAATTTCCTGGATGTTCCTACCGATTGCCCACAGCGTAATGAAAGGCTTGGCTGGACGGGCGATGCGCAGGTATTTGCTCCCACCGCTTGTTTTAATATGCAGAGCGCTGCATTTTGGACCAAGTGGTTGCACGATCTTGCAGCCGACCAACACGATGACGGGGCAGTACCTCATGTTATCCCCAACGTGCTGGCAAGGGGCGGGTCGCATGGCTGGGCCGATGCGGCGGTAATCGTTCCATGGGTAGTTTACCGATATTATGGCGATATCCGTATTCTGGAGGAACAATATACCAGTATGAAACGGTGGGTAGAATTTGTAAGAGACCAGGCCGGCGATCAATATATAAGGAAGCCCAAAGAAAGACAATTTGGCGATTGGCTCGCCTTTGCCACCACATGGTCTGATTATCCCGGAGCAACTACCGACAAAGACTTTCTGGCTACGGCCTATTATTACCAATCTGTAAACCTTTTACGGCAAATTGCAGAGGTGTTGGGAAAAACCGGGGATGCAGGATATTATCAATCACTTCAAAAAAAGGTTAAGGACGCCTTTAACAGGGAGTTTGTTACACCCAACAGCAGGTTATCATCCAACACGCAAACATCCTATGTAGTATAATACTACCCAAAATTCGGACCACTGGTTAAGTTGAAAATTAACAATTAAATTTACCAGTGCATTATGAAAAAAACAAGAAGAAAATTTACCGGAGCCTTTAAGGCTAAAGTTGCAATTGAGGCGCTCAAAGAGCGTGAGTCACTTGCTGAATTATCAAAACATTTTGAAGTACATCCTAACATAATTAGTAAATGGAAGAGGGAGTTTTTGGAGCACTCTGCCAACGTATTTGACCATCAATCCAAAGAACAGGAAAAAGAGATTGATGTAGAAAAGCTCTATGCTAAGATCGGCCAATTGGAAATAGAGAATGATTTCCTAAAAAAAAATCTAAGGAAAATTGGACTATGAGGGAGCGATTAGATATTATTGATACTGAACATGTTCTGAGTGTCAGGAAACAATGTGAAATTTTATCGGTTCACAGAAGTGGTTTGTATTACAAACCCCAGGGAGAGAAAAAGAATAATCTTGAGATCATGCGAATCATGGACGAGCACTATTTGAAGCATCCGACTGAAGGAGTTATCCGCATGCAGGATTTGCTGTTGAGTCTGGGTATTCTAGTTAATCATAAACGAGTTCGACGACTGCTTCGCATTATGGGCTTGATGGCGATATATCCCAAGAGGAATCTGAGCAAATTGGGACTTATAAAATATATTCGCCCTTACTTGTTGAAGGGGTTGAAGATTGACCGCCCAAATCAGGTTTGGGCCATCGACATAAGTGTGCCGCAGCTAAGCGGCGTGAGAGATGAGGGTAGGCCCCTCGCCACCAGCTTGCAGGAGCGGGTTGCAAACCACCGTAAGCGGCGTAAGTCAAAAGCTTATGTCGTGAGCGTTACGGAAAAGGTGCCATTAGGCATCAGGTATGAATCAGAAAGACGAACAACCGTGAATTGCCGTTCAAGCGTCGAAAGTGCTCAAATGACATCAAAACCGGAGAGTTATGTTGCTCCGGGATTAGTTTGGAGGTTACCTGCTTACTGTCCAAGCGGTGTCCGGCGTAGAGGCAGCGTCAGTCTGATTCAGGCTCTTTCGTTGAACTGCGGGAACCTTCGAAGACGATGCGAAGCGAAAGGCACAAGCTCCCAAGGCGAGGCCGATAGTAGTGATGCGTCTTCAAGGGGCGGAGCAGCTCGTAGTAGTGTTGAGACCGTTGTAATGACGGTGGAGCGAAGGGGCTGCGTCATCCAGTCATTGAACAATGTCAACCGCGATAGTGGGAGGAACGTTGATTAATGACAAAGCCTTATAAGATACCTAAAAGGCTTGTTTGGCAAGCTTATCTGAGTGTAAAAGCAAATGGAGGCTCAGCAGGAGTAGATCGGGAATCTTTGGAGAAATTTGAGGTAAACCTGAGCAACAACCTGTACAAGCTCTGGAACAGAATGTGTTCCGGGAGCTATTTTCCTCCGCCTGTCAAAGCTGTGCCTATCCTGAAGAAAACGGGTGGGGTGCGCATACTTGGTGTGCCGACAGTGTCAGACAGGATTGCACAAACAGTGGTCAAGCAACTGCTTGAGCCCGTTATTGACCCAATATTCCACGCGAACTCTTATGGTTATCGTCCTGGGCGATCAGCTCATGATGCCGTTGCCATGGTTAGGCGTAGGAGTTGGGAATATGATTGGGTTATCGAGTTTGATATTAAAGGGTTGTTTGATAATATTGATCATTCACTGCTAATGCGAGCGCTCAGAATGCACTGTAAAACTCCATGGGTATTGATGTACGTTGAGCGTTGGCTTAAAGCACCAATGCAAATGCCAGAAGGTAATCTTGTGACCAGGACTTGCGGTACGCCTCAGGGTGGAGTTGTGAGTCCTCTACTGGCCAATCTGTTCTTGCACTATGCATTTGATAAATGGGTTGAGATCCATCTTCCAAGCGTTCGATTTTGTCGATACGCAGACGATGGGATCATTCATTGTCGTAGCAAAGCGCAGGCAGAGTTTGCTTTAACAAAAATTCGAGAGCGGTTTCTACAATGTAATCTTGAATTGCATCCGCAGAAGACCAAGATCGTTTACTGCAAGGACATTAATCGGAAGATGGACTATTCATGTGTTCAGTTTACATTCCTGGGGTACACTTTTCGTCCGCGCAAATCGGTGGACAAATATGGCCGGGTTTATGTGAACTTTGCACCCGCTGTAAGCCGAAGCGCTTTGAAGGCGATGCGACAAACTATACGTGGATGGCACCTTCAACTGAAGTGTGACAAGAGCTTATCTGATTTATCGTCTATGTTCAATCCAATATTACGTGGATGGTATCAGTATTATGGCAAATTTCATTCCTCAGCGATGTATGCTTTGTGGAAACACTTGAATGGCTATTTAACGCGTTGGTTGATGCGGAAGTACAAACGTTTGGCTCGTCATAAGACGCGAGCTGGGCATGCTCTCAAGCGACTGGCTATCAAGTATCCGAATGCTTTTGTGCATTGGAATTTGGGTCTCGTACCTTAGGCTGGATGATGGGAGCCGGATGAGTCGAGAGGTTCATGTCCGGTTCTGCGAGGGGCCGCAGGTGAAATTCCTGCGGTCTACTCACCCCTATATTCCCATGAAGAACGGTTTTCTTTATTTAACGGCCATAATAGATCTATACAGCCGCTATATCGTTGGCTGGGGAATATCCAATACACTTGATGCTGAAGCTTCATTATCGGTCATGAAACAGGCTATTAAAGAACATGGCAAACCGGAGATCATAAACTCTGATCAGGGCAGTCAGTTTACCTGTGAAGACTGGATTGAGCAAATGACAAAAGAAGGCATCACTGTAAGTATGGATGGCAAAGGCAGAGCCATTGATAATATCTTCATAGAAAGGTTCTGGAGATCATTAAAATATGATTATGTATACCTGAATCCTGCAAATGATGGGCTGGAACTGTACCAGGGACTGAAGGAGTATATTAACTATTACAATTACGAGTTGCATCACCAGGGTATAGGAAGAAGAATTCCGGCAGAGCTTTACAAAAAGGCGGCATAAATATTAACAGAAAATGAATTTATTAACAAAAGAAAAAAGTAGCAAAAAAGAAAAGGTGTTAATAACCAGAATAACTCTGCGAGTTATTTCCGGTTAATTAACACGTATTTACATCAACATAAGAATGATTAAAATCAATTAAGAAAAGAAAAAAAGTGGCTCTAAGAATGGGGAGTAGTTATCACCCTCAGTGGGATGAATGTGGCCAATTATTATGGGATAAATCAAGAAGGAGCAGTAATATTCATGAATATATAAATAAATTCGATATTCATTGATAATCAAATTCATTGAACTTTAAATCAACAATCAAATATGATTCGAACCCATGGATTTATTTATAAAAAAGAAAATTGCTGTTTTAGGGGAAAATATGAATGGGGAACCTGTCATAATAATAAGATTCTCTTATGATTTAGATACCCTTTTTCAAGTCCGTTCAATACCGGAAAGAAAATATCATAAAGAAAATGAAACCTGGAGTGCCCCGATTAGTGTTCAATCCATACAACTTCTTACTGAATTTGGATTCGTCCTTGATGATAAACTAGCATCGTTTTTCACCAGGGCATTAAAAAGAGAATCCGATATAGACAATAATGGCATTCCTGGATTAAATGAAAAACTTTTCTCATATCAAAGCAAAGGCGTTGCCTTCATCGAAAATAATAAAGGAAGAGTATTAATAAATGATGAGACTGGACTTGGAAAGACAACAATGTCACTTGCATGGCTGCAATTACATTGCGAGTTAAGACCAGTTGTGATCGTGACGCCTTCTTCCATGAAACTCTACTGGAAGAGAGAAGCTGAGAGATTGATGCCAAATCCCAAAATTGAAATAGTATATGAGGAAACCTTTCAGCTGAAACCAGATAGAGAAATATTTATTATAGCTTATGAAGATATATTTGGTTGGGTCAATAAATTAAAAGCTATCAATAATCAAATCATAATATTAGATGAGATCCATAATATCAGGGATAAATCTAGCCACCAAACAAAAGCGATTAAAAAACTAGCTAAGAATGTTCCCCACATTATCTGTTTAACCGGGATCTCTGTAGTTGCCCGTCCACTAGAAGCTTTTTATGCAATAAAACTTATCAAACCAGACTTGTTTCCAAGTTTTGCTGATTTCTCAAGAAGATATGGTAATACTGATACCAAGCCAACTTATTATACATGGGAAGAATATGGTGTTAGATCAAATAATGAACACTCTAACAGAAGGGAACAAAAACTTGCTGATTTCATCGATTGGCTTAAGGAGCAGGTTGATAAAGGCTTAATAGAAATAGGAGAATCTGATCAGGTAGGAGGTGGAGTTGAGTCAGAATGGACAAATAAATATATTGTTGATACTTACAAGCGCAAGGAACTTCAAACTCGATACGGAGTCGGAAAGGGAGTTTTTAATCCTCCTTTTCACTTAGATCGAGTAGGTGTAGTATTCACCCAGGTATTTTCTGATTTAAAAGGAATCACAGAACCTATGGATGCTGTTATTAGCAGGATATTGGCTCAAGGTATGGCTGATGGTGAAGGACCGGTGTCACTAGCACGCAAAATTGAAGCTGCAATAAATGGTACGGGTCTAGGTGATCTGGGTATTTCTAATGAATTTATTGCAGATACAATAATTTCTGCAAAAAGAAGGGCTAACATGATATCTCATACTGAAATGATGCGTGCCTACCACAAATCTTCAATGCAGGAGTTTAAAAACTGGCGAGAGCTAGGGATCGATGCTAAAGCTGAATGGAAAACAGCTGGTGATAACCGAGTTTGTGATTTATGTAATGCCCTTGAGGGGAAAATATTTACGGTAGAAGAGATTGAAGATTTGATTCCTCTTCATCCTGAATGTAGATGCATTGCTTTGCCTTACTTAGAAGAATTACAAAAATATCATACTGAACCAAAAGAGGAAATTGATTGGCTTGGATAAAGAGAAGGGATAAAGACAAAGAATACTCATTTAAATGAATTTTATAATTATCTCACGGGTACTATTATGATACGCAGATTAAGGAGAGACGTATCATCTGAACTGCCGAAAATAACATATTCATTTGTTCCTCTGCGAATCGATAACAACGAAGAATATAATGATGCAGAGAAAGAATTTATATCCTTTGCTGTGGAACAAACTGAACATGAATTAAGCGGTACGAATACTAAATTGAACTCATACCTTGAAAAACTAATTCAGCTGACCATAAACAGTAAATTTAACCAAGCATCTGAATGGATTAAAAACTTTCTGGAGATTGGGAATAAACTGATTTTGTTCACTACTAGTCAGGTTGCTTTAAATAGGATGATGGTGATGTTCCCGGAAGTTTCAGTCAAACTTGATGGATCTGTTTCCAATTATGAACATAAAGCAATCATAGATACTTTCGAAAAAAATGAAAGGCAGAGACTACTCATATGTGATGCAAATTTATTTGGCAAGGGAATTAACTTGCCTTCAATAAATTATATTGCTTTTTATGAGCTTCCATGGACACCAAGGCTGTTAGAAGAAACTCAAAATATGATTGATGGTAGATGCATAAATGAAAAAATAAACATTTACTTTCTTATTGCTGCATGTTCTATTGAGGATAAGATGGCCAGACTATTAGAGAACAAATTATCGTTAAATTATCCCACTGCAAAACTTATAGAGGTTGATTCGGACTTATTGTTTAACGACCTAATGAAAGAATATAGGAGAATGACGAAATAATTTTGTACTACTTTTTGTACTACTAATGAAAAAGACTATGTAAGGTAATGATTTACAAGGTCTTAAATTTCATATGGTCGGGATGAGAAGCTGAAATAGAATTTTAAACACTGATACCTTCAAACCGGATTTACTTTATTGCTGGTTAGTACTCGCAATTATCAATTTGGCCTGCATTAACCGTTCTTTATCCTCGATTGTCATATTCCCTTTGTAATACTTCAAGGTACGTGTATCAGAATGGCTGGTAAATTCTATAATTTCCTCTTCGCTAAGGCCTAAATGGTTAAGAATAGTAACGATTGTTTTCCTGGCAAAATATGGATTGAATATTTCGTGTATTCTAACCTTAATCATATCTTTTTTTGAATTTATCAAGGTGTCTGGTATTGAGATTATTCTGTCGAGAGGGATTTGCTTTGCAATAGTCTGAAGACATGTTCTGAACTCCTCCACTTTTAAAAATTCTGGCAATCCATTATGTCGCCTGACAACATCACTTAATTGTAAAATGATAGGATTAGTGCTAGTCTCATTCGTTTTAGTTCTATAGATATGCAATCGGTTATCCTGTACATATATGTGGTCGTTATATAGTTCCTGGGTTCTAAATCCTCCGCCAAGTACTGCAATTATAAACATATCCCTGGCAAGGTTTAACTTATGATCCTTAAAATCTGTATCAGCGATCAGATTAAATTCATGAACTGTAAGTGAGTGCTCTCTCCTGGTATATGTCTGCTTTTTCGATTTCCTTTTGAGGTAATCTGAGGCTTGTAATAGTTTAGTGTTCTTTTTGTATGGTATTAAGTCGTATTTCTGAAGAATATCAATATGTCTTTTCAGGTGTTTTACCACCTTTTGAAATGAAATTTCATTATATGGGACCCGTTCAGCTTTAACGAAGCGACCCCTGTATTTAATAATTGTAAAAGGATCATAACCACGGATATGAACAAGAGGATATCCTTTGTTGATCAGGTACTTTAAAAAATTTGTGATCCAGGCATCATT
Source organism: Bacteroidales bacterium UBA2198 (assembly GCA_002328625.1). Lineage (GTDB taxonomy): Bacteria > Bacteroidota > Bacteroidia > Bacteroidales > VadinHA17 > LD21. The sequence goes on along the minus strand of DCVC01000074.1, from coordinate 3,617 downwards.
GAAATCTTTTACTGATTCTGATGGTTTGGTATTGAAACGGAAATCATTTAACTGTACTATTAGCGACCTGTATGAACCAGTAATTAAAGGTTCACCATTTTTGGGATTGTCTGACCAGCAAAAACCAAATAATTCAAAGATGTTTGATTTGTTATAGTTCCCGGTGTTATACCGTTCATTATAACTCATATTACCTATCCGCCTGGTCTCCTTACTTCTGACGTGATCAAAATAGACACTCTCGGCAATATTCTGCATCTCTTCTTCCGTGATGTTCTCTGTTTCATCCTCTATCACAGCAATTTTAAACTTTTCCCATACAGAAACAGGGACCGGTTCACCATAAAATTTTCCTACTTCATCGTTCCAGATTGTTTTCTCCGCTTCATCAGCATATTCAGTTTTTTTGGCCTTTATACTTTTGTACAAATATTTAAAGAGATTCTCAGAGGTAAGTTTGACATTGCCTTCAATCATATTTGTAACAGTAGTATTGATTTTGTTTTCTGTTTTAAGAATGATCAGGTTTAAGGCTTTATTGGATTTTCTGTTATTAAATTCACCGGCAGACACCAGAACCTGCTTTTTTGAATCATCCAGCACCTTTATTTCAAGAGTAATTTTATTCCGAAACCTTCCATTATCGTTGGATCCGATGAAAACTCTTATTTTAAGCTGATATAAACCATCTTTCTTCCGGGGAGGTGATTTTTTAAAAGGATTCGTACGTACTTCCAGGTTTTCAAATTTCATCGATTGCGGAATTTGTACAAAGATATAAAAATCTGCCACAAAATCTGCCACAAATTCCGCCACAAGAAAATGCTATGATGCTCATTAAATGGCAATTAAATTTTTTGCTCGAGTCCCGTCCGCACCGCCCTTAAATAAAGGTAGAACCTCTGAATTACATAGGCTTTGCCTTTTTAAGGTTATTATAAATGAACCATATTATCAGACCTCAGAGATTAATCCCATATATAAGATAACCTGAACACCAGATTTAATATGATCTTTTCGACCTATGAATAATTAATCCAGATCGTAATACTGAAACCTCCTCAAATAATGATAAAGAGATGTCCCAAAGACATTTCTTTTGTCTCATGGCTTAATCACTTTTACAACTCTTATTTTGTCCCCCCTTGACAATACAACAAGATAAAATCCTGGTGGATGCGACATGATATCAAAAAGTAGGAGATCACCATCTATAAATTTGTTTATTACCATGCCTCCATGAAGATTATAAAGGCTGGCTTTCCACGAATTATAGTTATCATTCAATAATATTCTTAATTCAGAACTGTTTATGATTATCTTACCTATGTGGTCACTGATGTCCGATCCAATTGACTGGTTTGATATTGTGATGACCAATTCTCCATAAATACCGGTACCATCATTAGCAGTTCCTCGAATTGTAATTGTACCATTAGCAATTGCCGTTATAACTCCTCTATCGTCTATTACTGCCCGACCAGTCCCATTTATTACAGACCAGGTTACAGTTGTATTAGTTGCAAAGGTAGGTGATACTACTGCATGAACCTGTATTGTTCCTTTATCAGTTGTGATCGTCGTTGCTCCATCTTCTGCGATAATATTGATGGCAGTTACTGGAATTATCTGCCCTGGCTCAGTTATGAAGATCGTCCATCCTCTTCCTTTTAGATTATCATAATGCAGCATTCCTTCAGCTGATGGTTGTGCATTACCGTCTAATTCAATATAGCCATTAGTCCTTCCCGCTTCATCTAGGGTCTGTAAAACATAATCAACCTTTGATGATGTCAAACCGCAATTCCGTAACTGCACAAAAACCAAATTATTGGCCAGACTTATATCGAGTGAGGCTAGCTGACTGCCGGATAGAGAGAAATCTGTTAAAGCAGTGCAGCCACTAATATCTGCACTGATATAATGATTATTATACGAATCAATCCTTCGAATAACAGAACTGTGACAAACGAAAGGCCCTGTCTGATTATCATCCCAAGTAAGTAACTCCCTCAGCAAAGGGAATTGCGTCATAGGTGGCAGATTTTCGGTCAACCGTGGATTCGATCTGATGCAGATATGCCATAATTTTGCTCCAATGGAACCCCAGTTTATTGAAGTGAAAAGATTGCTTGCTGCCCTTAAGTCCGCGAGGTCAGCGCAGCCAGACAAATCAAGTGAAGACAGATTACAGTCTTCAACACAAAGTCTTTCAAGTACCGGATGATAACCCAACTTTATATTTCCCAGATTCGAACAATACAACAGTTCAACAAATCTCAAAGCAATTAATTCGCTTAAATCCAGTTCTGTTAACGGATTATAACTTGCACATATATATTGCAGGCTGCTTTTGGCAAGAGTTAGATTCTTGAATCCCAGAATATTCTGATTGGGTACAATTGAAAATCCGCCATATCCTCCATCACCAGCATCATAACCCACATTGATTCCTTTTAATGCGGACCATGGAGTCACTCTAAGAAGATTATTTCTCAATCCCGGGCTACCATAATTTTTTGAAGGTGAAGTTGAGGATGATGTATATCCATCATTAAATATCCATTCAATTACCGGATTGCCAATTACTTCAATAACAGGCGCAAATGTAGCACCGCAGCTTTGAATATTAATCATGTCAGGGGGGACATGATGAAGAGTACTTATCTCACCTTCTATAATTAGTTTCCCCCATTCGGTATCACCGCTCCATCCGCCAATGGCTATCTGTCGATCTGGGTCAGGTGGATCAGTAAGAGTGTGAGAATATAAAACATTATTTGTGGATGATCTTGCTGTTATTGTTGCATCTGAAACATTAATATCAATAGTGTATTTATTTCCTAAAACGATGCCAGGACCTGGGAGAGTCGAATAAGCACCGTTCTCCACCCATATGTTCCCATAAGAAATATAAATTACTCCGATAATTTCAGAGGGATTGAAATTTTCACCTGTCCAGCCTGTAACATTTGTAGCAAAATTCAAATGTGCATAGGGTGCGTTAATGGCTTTCCCGTCCTGTGCATGGATCCTGGTACATTTTATTGGCTGCTCCCATATCATTGACCAGACCGAGGTCACGCCGCCTTTAATTGTAAGAATATTATCCCCTCGAATCAATGTTGATCCATTAGTCGCCGCCCAGTCCAATAACTGATCATCACTTGACCAGTCATATTCAACCCTTATCTTTGAGTCACTCAGCCATGTAACTTGTCCATGTAATCCTAGGTCAGGGTGACCACCCTGACCACTAAGAAAAGAAGGGATATAGCTTAATATCAGGATTATAAGAAGTCTTCTCATCAAAAGAACAGATTTCATTATAAAAACGGATACATAGAGGTTTTATTTTCAATTCAATATTACATCAATTTATTATAATTTCCTCATAAATTGTATTCTCAGGCTGTTGCTGATGTCAGGTAAGATAGTCCATACAATTGATAACGCTCAATCAGGTATGATTACATGTTATTAAATATCAATGAATTTACTAGCAGGCACTCACCCCAGATCGTAATACTGAAACCTCCTCAAATAATGATAAAGAGATGTCCCAAGGATATCTTTCTTGTTTATTTTCCCCCTTGAGACCAGGAACTTTTTCAGAT
>DCVC01000106.1:6490-7509 GCA_002328625.1 Bacteroidales bacterium UBA2198 | reverse complement strand
ATCCGGGCATTCAACGCCGCCAGGGCAATCAGAGTATAATCTTTATAATCAATTTTGTCTTTTATTAAATTCTGTTTGATACATATAAGACGAAAAGAGAAGGTAAAAGGATGGAATTGATAATTAAGTTTTCAATTAAAATGATGATAGAATGCAAGATGGAATTCTGCACTTCCATTATTAGTTCTTCTGAGGTAACCGGGAATAACAGTGTTCCCTTTATATACGTTTGGTATTCCCAGCGACAGGAACAGGCCCGGGGCCAAAGATAACTTGTCAAAAATCTGCAACTCAAATTCAGCTCCTAACCTGACACCACAGTCAAATTTTCTGTATTCAGATCCGATTTTTTCGGGCTTTGTATTTATTTCCTGAGTAACATAATGGAAATTCTGAAAAGCATAATGTAAAAATGACATATAACTCCCGGCAAGCACATTTATTGAGGAGCGCGGAATAAAATTACCGATGCCTGTAAACTTATGCTTAACAGCAAGATCAACCTTTGAATAATTGAGTGTGATTTTTTTCCTTGTGTAATGCCCATAAATATAATCATAGTATTCCTGCCCGGTGTTTGAAGAAAAAAATGCATCAGCCTGAAGTTGCCAGGTTTTATTCAATGAATAAATCATACTTAGTCCGACATCAGGGAAAAATACAAATTCTGTTGTATTGAGAGATTCAGATTTAAATCCGTCTAATGTTTCCTGGTTCAACAACCAGGTGTTTTTTAACGATGTAATCAGTCCTAAGGAAATCCTTCCACTGCCATTTAAGGGCAAAGAGAATCCGGAAGCTAAAGAATTATAATTTATTTTAAGACCCTCAAAATCCGTTTTAGGAAGTACTTGTACCGTTGCCAATTCGAAAGGAATCAAGACAGGTAGAATTTCTGATTTTTCAATTGGAATTTTTTCCCGGGAGAAAACCAGGTTTGAATCAGCTGTCACATACTCAGCTAAGACCAAAGGAATGGTCTCATTAATGTCAAATATTGGCTTCCCCTGTATCAGGCA
>DCVC01000106.1:0-6472 GCA_002328625.1 Bacteroidales bacterium UBA2198 | reverse complement strand
GGGTATTTTTTTGACAGTTATCTCTACTGACAGATTATTTCGCACATTCAAAGTTAAATAATCTGGCTGACCGGTACCTGAATCGGGTATTGCCTTCTTCACTGGGATCAATCCGATTAAGGCAACAAGAAGAATTGCAATGGATTTAACAATTATACCAGAGCCTGAATTCTCAGGGATTGTAATGTCAAGATCAGAAGAAATATTACCCCAAATCTCGTCAATATCCATTTCAATGGAAATTTCTTCCCATATCTCATCCATCTCATCCAGGTTCAAAAGGGGCCAACTATCATGATGAGAGTGATTATCAAGAAGATTCTCAATCTGTTCCCTGTAATCATCTGATATTTTATCCCTATCTTTCAATACTCCGTATTTTATTCAAAACCACCGATCCATGCCTGCAACAAATGTTTAGCTCTGTTTATCTGAGACTTTGAAGTACCTTCAGATATATGGAGAAGGTTTGCTATCTCTCTGTGTGTGTATCCCTCAATTGCATGAAGCTGAAAAATCATCCTTGCTCCGGCAGGCAGCCTTTTGACCTGTGAAATAATATCCTTTGCGTTAAGAATTGATGAAACAGATTCTTCATCCGAAATTGTCTGACCTATCTTTTCAATCGGGATAAACTTTGATTCATTACAATTATGCCTGAAATGATCTATTGCTGTATTGGTGATTATCTTTTTCATCCAGATTTTAAGTGGCCCTCCCCCGTTAAAACTGCTGATGTTCTTAAAGATCTTTATAAATGATTCCTGCAGGATATCCTTTGCATCGTCACGGTTATTCTCATAAATCAGACACAAGGAGTACATGACTCCCGCATAACGCCGGTAAAGCATTTCCTGGCACTTTCTGTTGTTCTCCCTGCAGCCCCTTATCAAATCATCATCCGTTAATTCATCAGTTTTCATTTGGATTATACTGCAGATATTCCTGATATTTAATAAATGATAACTGTTGATGATTGAGCAAGCCGGAACAATAAATTCTCATAAAGATTTTTATTCTTTTCACCTGAAATAATAATAATCTGATCCGGACCATTACCTGAAACTTCGGCATTTTCGATTGTCTGTGTGCTTATTGATTTAAAAACATGATACAAATCAAGGAATAAAAGTGCGATGTATTCCTTCCCATGTTCTATTGCGATTTTACCTTTGTCGTATAATGGAGAAAAGCTTATATTGAATATTTCAGTATTCTCTATTGCCAGAATGAATGGAATTGAATAATTCAAGCCTGAGTCAAAATCATCATCAGTCCAATATACTTTCTCGTACTTACCCTTAATTATTATTCCTGTTTTTTCATAATCAATATTATAAGCTCTGATTAATTCATCAGAAGGTATGTTACTCAGGAAAATATCACATTTCATATAATCATATATTCCCTGAGGTATATCAAATGAGATAATCGAAACAGGATCCATCGGATCAGTTAATATTAAATTCATTTGGGTTATTCTGGGGTCAGTTTCAAAGAATACATCGCCACCTGCCTCCCTTTTTCCCTCCAACCGGATACCCCGAATCCCAATATGGCACGCTTCCACGGTGAATAGCTCAGAAATAGACTGATTCTGTCCATATTGCCATTGAGCAACAGGCTGTCTGAATTCGATTTTAAAATGAATTGTGACAGGAAGTTTAAGTTCATCCTTCTTTGTGCAGCCCGTAATGGATAAAACGAAAAAAAAGACTGCCAGTTTAATCTTATATCGGGTCATTTGTTCCATCTTTTACACCTGATACGAAAAAACTTCGGTTAAGGTTGGAACAGGATCAATAAAATAAGATCAAAGTTACAGGTTTTTTAAATTTCCAGTTGTTATTCGGACCAGTCATGAGCATGACTGTTGGTTTTTTACTTTGGTGAAGCTCAAAGAGAAAAGAATATTTTAAATATTGGCAAGTCAGTTAACCGGGTGCAGCTTTTATCCATTAGGGGTACTGAAAACAGAGCGAGTGTGGGAGCGAGAGCGAACACACTCTTGATGTTTTTCTCACTTTGTCCACCGTAGCTTTAGTGAAGGTGGGGTCACTCATTCACACTTACTCTTCTTGTCCTGAGGTCATGCTTTGGCAGCAGTAGCGCCCAGTAGTAGGTGCGAAGGCTGGCAGTCATGTGGTATAACAGTCGCAGAATGTCTCACTTTCCCTCTGAACTCTGTGCTCTGTGCCCTGAGCCCTTAGCCCTGAGTCATATAGCGAGTTTTCGGCAAAGATGCAACTTGAAAGTCCGGTGACTTTAACTACTCCTGGCCGGAGAGAAATGACCATCTAAAGCCGGATGTAAATATTTAAAATAAATTAACTTAACTTAGAATAATGATATGCTCCCCGGTCAAATATGGTCATACTCATCGAATTTTACATGTTATAAGAAAAGTATTGTTAATAAAAATGTTTGGTAAATTCAAAATGAATAACCAATTGAAAATGAAAGAAGTGGAAAAGCATTAATAAAATCAATCGATGGCCTTAATATCAATCCTTTATAACCCTGAAAACGATATCCTATCCTTACCATATACCCACCTCCAGAGTATATTATAACCCCTGGTTCAAAATTATGTTTTGGGCCTCCTAATAAAAGTGATGTCTCACCAACAAGAAGCCCAAATGCTCCACCACCACTGAGAATATCTAATACAAGGGTATAACCACCTCCAAAAATTAAACCCAGGTGGTCACTTAAAGGGAACATTCTCTCATAAATTAAGGAATAGAAGACCCGTTTGGACTCAAGGTATACTGAATTTCTTTGCAGATCAAACATTGATTCTTTAGGCTCTCTGATTTCCTTAATGATTGAAGTACCTGACTTGAAAACAACCTGCTTTGTCTTTAGCGTATCATGCTGAATAATAGTAACATTTATCTTGTCAATATATGTATGAATCCAGCAGTTATTACTAATCATCTCGAAGTAAATATGTGTAACGGTAATGCTATCTATATGACAGGCAATTGAATCACCGCTAGATTTTACTATTAAATCGTAGTCTTGTGAATAAGCTTTACCAAGGGCAATCAGAAAAACAAGTAGTAAAGAAAGTATTTTCATCCTATCCTTTTTATAAGATGTAGTTTAAGTTTAATATATAACCCCTGGATGCGATCTCCGAAGGCTTTTTCGTATTTCGTTAATGAGATACTGCTGTATACCCCAATCAGTATATTTGGTATCAATTTTCCCAAATTTAGCCATCTCCTCAATTACTGGCCTCACTTTTTCAAGTGCTGCTTTACCTGATTCAGTATAGACATCTTCTTCATTCCAGTATTTGTTCCGGACATCATCAGATGGGAAAAAAATTAAAAAACTTATGCAATCAGCACATTCTCCTCTAATACCTTTTAGCAGAAATGCTTTTATTCCGGGGAAGTTTTTTTCCCATTCCGGGACATATTTATCTTTAAGGAAAGTCATACACTGATTCATAGTAACATCAGGATTAGGAGTAAAAACACCATAATGAAAACCCAATACAGCACCTTTCTGTAACGTTTGCGAAGAAAGCGTTGTTAGTCCAATGCCCATTAGCAGGCATATGAACAAAAATGTCTTTGTTTTCATAAGAGAAAGATTTAAGTTAATGAAAAGAAGTTAGAATAAGTATATGCAATATTAATTTCGGTGACCCTTTGTATTAATGTAGATATGAATATTTCATAAGTCTGCTTTTGTTCTTGCTATAATTTTCAAAACTTCCGGAAATAGGAATTCTGAGGGTAAATACAATATCAGTTACCATAATGCCGACAGCAGCCCCTGGTATCGTAAATAATGTCCCGAACACAAGTGATCCAAGCGGTCCGTAATCTGCCATGGGATCATCACTTTTACATATTTGTTTACCAAGTATTGCACCTGAAAATGCACCTGCAACCATTCCAATTACTGCTCCGGGCCAGATCTCTTTACGACACGTTACAAGATAAATGCTATTATAATTAAAAGTTTGGATATCAAACTTACCCGGTGATAACAAATCCGTTCTTTTAAATGTATTAGCAAATAAGATGGATGAATCCCTTGTTTGATAAATTGTTCCTTTTATCTCACTTCCACCTCCTAAAGTAATCCATGTTTTATAAATCGTGGATCTTTTCAGAGAATCTTCCTGTGCGGATGATAAAATGGGAAGGCCGAATAGGATTACAAATATGAATGCCAGCTTTTTCATTAATTAATGAATTCCACCTTTTTTTCAAAGCTACACCAACATTTAGCCGAAGTCTGACTTAATTTGATGCGGTAATTCATATCACAAATTTCAACTGTCCAAATTTTAAAATCTAACACACCTGTTGCATTAAATGACACTAATGTTACATTTTCGGGGGAATAGAGCTTCGAAAGAGTCAGCACTGTAACAGACTAAATAAAATTCAATAAATGCTCAGAGCTAATTTACGGGTGCTTCACTCCGTAAGGATGGATTAAAAGCTGTATCCCGGCCAACTGTCCATAAGTTTTTGCTTTTCTTTCTTGCTGATGATAAGTTTCTCATATAATGTAACATTTGTGTTAATACTTGAAATATTTCTGTTAGACAATTAATATTTCCCTGCATAATTTTATAGTATAATAATTAATGGCAGTTTGTTATATCAGCAAACACATTTTATGGGGTTTCATAATATCCCATCATATTGAATAACCATCATTATTAACTAAATCTTAAACAATCATGGAAAAGCAGGGTTTAACACCGGAAGAGAAGAACAAGGAATTCATAGCAGCCTACACGGAGGATTTCTGGAATACACAGAACATAGCTGCTTTCGAAAAGTATTATGCCACCGGATTCATCGAGCACCATGCAAGTGGAGACCAGAATTTTGAGCAGACTAAAGGACTCTGTCAGGCTTACCTCACCGCCTTCCCTGACCTGCACATCACGACCGATCTCCTTGTCGCCGAAGGAGACAAGGTGACGAAGGTATGGACCGCCAACTGTACACACAAGAGCGACTTCATGGGAATTCAGGCTACGGGAAAACAGGTCGTGGTCAAGGGAATCGAGGTATTCCGCCTTGCTGACGGAAAGATTCAAGAGATCTGGGCAAGTATGGATAATCTCGGCATGTTGCAACAACTCGGGGTCATTCCGCCGCTGGGTTGATGAAATCCGGAGTACATAAGTGCTGGTCATAACCATATCACCTGTAAGCACGTTCAGACGACCGAAGAGGATATGAAATCCGACCGGCTGTCGTCAGGTTCACTGTTTTCAGATAATCAGATATAATCATCTAACCATAAAAAAGAGTGATTATGAGTCTTTATTCAACCTTTGTCAAATTTTTTGTATTAAGTATTGTTTCAACAATTCTTATACAAAAAAGCTTTGCCCAGGATCCCGTATCCGGACATGATGAACCTATAAAGATCCGGCGCATTAAATCACCGGTCGTACTTGACGGATTAAGTAATGAAGTAGCCTGGGAGGGAATAGAATCATTCCCAATGATTATGAGGACCCCTGATTTTGGCAACGAACCTTCCGAAAGGACACAAGTCTTACTGGGCTATGATGACGATTACCTTTACGTTGCCGGACGATTATATGACAGTGAGCCTTCAAAACTACAATCCACATCTTTTAAACGCGATGGCGGGTGGAATTGGACAACAGATCATCTGGGAGTCATTTTCGATACATTTGATGACAATGAAAATGGTGTGCTGTTTGTTACCACACCGGTTGGAACACGAACAGATTACAGCATTAAAAATGATGGAGAAGGTGACCCCGACAGATATGCAAATCCAAGCTGGAACACATTTTGGGATGTAGCTGCCGTGAGCAATGGTGACGGGTGGTTCGCAGAGATGCGTATACCTTTCTCAAGCCTCAGGTTTGAAGACAAAGATGGCCAGACAGTTATGGGCTTTATTGCTTATCGACTGATCCCACGGAAATTTGAACTAAGCAATTTCCCTTTCATTCCGGAAAAGAAAGGTCTCATTTCGCCCTCACAGGGACAGGAGATTATTTTTGAAGGTATTAAAAAGCACAACCCGGTATACATAGTTCCATATATATTGGGTGGTCTGGGGCAATCAAATCAACTCAGTGAAACTGAAACAGCATACGAAAAGCATGACAAGTTTGAGCGTGAAGCAGGTTTGGATATCAAGTACGGACTTACAAACAACCTTACCCTGGATGTTACATTAAATTCCGATTTTGCACAGGTAGAGGCCGACGATCAGATAATAAACCTAACACGGTATTCCCTGTTTTTTCCTGAAAAGAGACTTTTTTTCCAGGAACGTCAGGGTAACTTTGAATTCAGATTTGAAGATGATGATCGCCTCTTTTACAGCCGGCGTATCGGGTTGCACGAAGGGAACAGGGTGCGCATCTATGGCGGAGCGAGGATAGTTGGCAGGACCGGCCCGTGGGATATAGGATTCCTGAACATGCAAACTGAAAAGTTTG
>DCVC01000023.1:5642-6043 GCA_002328625.1 Bacteroidales bacterium UBA2198 | reverse complement strand
AGCGCTCAAAAGAGACAGGCCTGCGAAAGATTATGGGAGCACGTGTTGATCAGGTGGTCTGGTTGCTTAACAAAGATTTTCTTATTCTTGTCCTGATTTCCAACCTAATTTCATGGCCCGTGGCTTATTACCTTAAGGATAGCTGGATACAAGGTTTTGCTTACCGGATGGATTTCGGATTATCACCATTTGTGTTGGCTACAATCGTTCCATTTATTTTGTCATTTTTTATCACACTGGCAATTGCTCTCATTACAATAAGGTCTGTTTCAATCAAGGCAGCACATTTAAATCCAATAAACACTGTATCGAGAGAATAAATGTATGCTTTAGAGTGAGTTTATTAAATTACAGTAAGAATCAGGAATTTCGATCTGAGGGCTTAGGGAAGTCATGCGGTC
>DCVC01000023.1:0-5528 GCA_002328625.1 Bacteroidales bacterium UBA2198 | reverse complement strand
ACTGTATTTTTCCTCGCATTTCTTCTTCCAGTATTTTTTATCCTTTTTGCTTTCATGAGAACCGGGAGCAATACCTGTAAGCAGAATTTTGGAGAGGAGAAATAATCCCGCAGTCTGCCAGTAACTAAGTTCGGGCCCCCCGAATAATTCAGGTATCAGCCAGTTCCAGAGGGCCTGAACACCGAAAATCACGCCAATTACAAATCCAATACCAAGTATTCCGAATCCAACATACTTTAAAACAATCAATGCTTTCATACTAATAGTTTATTAAAAGTTTATACAATTCATTAAGGTTTTTTCTGAGTGCAAGCACTGCATAGCGTTTCCTTGAGATGAGTGTGTTGATTCCGATACCTGTTTTTTCGGAAATCTCCCTGAAGCTCATCTCCTCGAACTCATTGTTAACAAATACACTCCTTTGTTCCTCTGGCAATGCTGAAAGTGTCTCTTCAATAGTTTCCCATATCATCTCCTTCAGTTGCTCATCGCCCGGAGTCGTTCCAACTGCCGGTAAAATCTCCTCGAGTGTCAGAGGAGCATCCTCTCCTTCAATTACACTGTCATTATAACTGAAAACTTCATGGTTTCTCTTCCTGAAAAGATCAGTGATACGATTATCTGCCACTTTATAGAGCCAGGACGTAAGGCTTTCGATTCTCCTGATATCGTTGAATCCGACTGTGAGCTGGTAAAAGATATCGTGCAGGATATCCTCAGCCTCCATCCGACTCGGAATCCTCTTCCTTATGTAGCCGAGCAACCGGTTATGCTCACTTTTATATGCAGATGTTATCCTTTTTGATTCTTTCGGGCTCATATCAGAGGACATTTGTTTCCATAGACGAATAATGACGAATTATATTTTAAAATTCTGGTTATTTCTGAACTTTTATCCATATTTAGTTCTTAAATTGCTAATATAAAGCACCTTCTTCAATTCAGGATATTTCCGGTACATTCCTTAAATTTAAACAAAAAGAAACAGGAGGTAGAACCTTATGGTAATAAATAATCTTACATTCGGTTCAATAATTATTGACGGTGAGATCTATACTAAAGATGTGACCATAGATAATGGCTTGGTCAAAAAAAGAAAAAAAGCAGAATCGAAAAAATACAGAGATACGTACGGGCATACACCGCTGTCAGTGGAAGAGAATATCCCATGGAATTGCAAGCGTCTCATTATCGGTACAGGTCATGGCTCTGGCCTTCCGGTAATGGATGAAGTTAACAGAACAGCAATCCGCAAAGGAGTGAAACTTGTTATAATGAGCACGCCTGAGGCAGTAAAACATATTAACGATCACCATACCAACCTGATCCTTCACCTGACCTGTTGAAACAGCCCATTTATTATTAAATTGATTTTAATAAGCTAAGATAGATCTGATTCCGATATCTGACTGAAGAAGAAGCCTTGCTCTTCGCTCCGGGCTCTCTGTCCCATTCACCTCGTTCACGTTACGGCTCATCAGCTAATAAAAAGACTTTTGCCTGAATATTCAGGATCACATGTCAGGTTTACTTTTAATTTGCGCCAACCTGCTTCATCGCCCGGAGTTGGGATATGTGTAAGATGGACTTCGCAGTTGCGCAGCAATTTCAGGTTTTCCAATGCCATTTTCGCTGCCGGATTAGATAAAGCGCTTATACCAAGCGCTATCAGGGTTTCATCGACATCCAGGCTGACCATTTTGCCATTCAGTATGTCTTTTTTCAGATGTGTTACCGAATCAATTATGTTTTCGGGCAGAAGGTACATTTTGTCGGGGAGGCCTGCCAGATGTTTGGCAGCATTCAGTATCAGACTTGAAGATGCCTGCATCAGAGGGGAGTTTTTACCCGTAATGATAGTTCCGTCATGCAATTCTATAGCGGCTCCACTGTAGATACCTGCATTGCCTTTTCCGCATTTTTCAGCTTCTTTTGCGGCCTCTCTCGCCGGCAGCACCACTTTCCGGTCTTCAACTTTTGCCCCTGTATTATTCATTATTATTTCCATCCGGTCGAGGGTGTCCTTATCAACTAAACCAATTGCATATTCGACGGCACACCTGAAATATCTCCTGATAATTTCCTGATAAGATGCTTCAGTGATTATGCTGTCATTCAGAATACCCGCACTTGCACGGTTTACTCCCATATCGGTAGGAGATTGATACATAGACTCCCCGCCGGTTATTTTTTCAATTATTCTTTTGAGTAAATGAAACGCCTCTATATCACGGTTATAATTTACAGTTTTTACGTTATAGGCTTTCAAGTGATATTCATCAATTAACACTCTGTCCTCCAAATCAACGGTAGCCGCTTCATAGGCGAGATTTACCATATGATTAACTGGCAGGTCCCAGATCGGAAAAGTTTCAAATTTCGCATATCCGGCCTTAACTCCATTTTTATATTCATTGTAAAGATTACACATGCAGGTGGCAAGTTTACCGCTGCCCGGCCCAGGCCCTGTGACAACCACAATTGGATTGCTGGTCCTTATGTATTCGTTAGCTCCATATCCCTGATCGCTTACAATCAGGTTAACATCCGTAGGATATCCTTTAGTAGGATAATGTAAATATACCTTGATCCCCCTTAATTCGAGCTTGTTCTTAAAAGCTTTTGCAGGGGACTGATTCTGATAACGTGTAATAACCACAGCTGTGATATCTATACCCCACTCCCTGAAATCATCAATCGTTTTTAACGCATCAACATCGTATGTAATGCCAAAATCGGCCCTGATCTTTTTTCTTTCAATAGCACCTGCATGAATACACAGAATTACATCAATCTTATCTTTTAATATTTGTAAAAGCCGCATCTTTACATTCGGATCAAATCCGGGCAGTACTCTGGCCGCATGATAATCGAATAAAATCTTGCCTCCGAATTCCAGGTACAGTTTATCATTAAACCGGTTCACTCTTTCAAGAATAGCAGATGTTTGCTCTTTAAGATACTTATCATTATCAAATCCGATGCGATTTGTAATTCCCATTTTTCTACCGGAACATTAAAGTCAGAATTAATATCAGGACTCCAATATTAGAAAATTTTTCAGTTCATGATATTTTCTGCAGCATAATAATTGTCGTGTGGTCTTGCGGTTATGCAGTTCACATAAAAATGGATTTGGCTCTTCCGGGCTCGCCTTTAGCCCGGTTTTTCTTATAGCCCCCCTGCTTGTTATCTTATATTCACCTTTATAATGATGCGGCGTTGAGCTTTTGTGCCTCAACCATATTAAGTTCATAGCTGAATCCTTTTTCTGAAGCATTCATTATTAAGACCTTGAATATTATAAGATTTGCCAATATTGCTTCTGCCCTATAGGAAGAGATCCTGGCAATTTTTCTGAACTTTGATAATGTAATTGAGCCGTTTTTCCCAAGGTAATCCATCAGAGAGTTTTCAGCTGTACCAAATTTTACGAGTACGCCGGATTTCTTTTCCTCTTTTCGCCAGACCTGAAGCAATACCCTGTTTGCCACAAGATTTTGATCATGGTGCCGGAAGTATGAGCGCCACTTCCCGTTTTCATCTTTAGCCTGATATGGTCTTTTAGCTCCTTTGATCACCACAACCTCCAAAATTGTCTTTCCTCCTGTAATATGTTGTTTTATTGTGTAAGCAATTTCGGGCCTGCAAA
This sequence comes from Bacteroidales bacterium UBA2198, assembly GCA_002328625.1. GTDB lineage: Bacteria > Bacteroidota > Bacteroidia > Bacteroidales > VadinHA17 > LD21. The sequence continues at coordinate 1,876 of DCVC01000023.1, read as the reverse complement.
AAAGCTGTGCAGCCGTGTCAACCATATAAATTTCTTCATCCGTTTTAATTCCGGATATACTGCCATTATCCCTCACTCCGATAAGTATCCTTCCCCCATCGCTGTTTGAAAAGGCTGATAATGTCCTTGCTATTTTTCTGCTGTCAGAAACGCAGTATTTAAAGTCAAGCTGCTGATTCTCACCCTCTGAAATTAACTTTTTCACGTAGCTGGTCATCGCAATGCTTATACGAAGGTACATGAAGCTATTTTTCAATAGTTTCTGAGTTAAAAATAATATACATTTCTATAGGAACACAACCTGTGACTTTTATTTTTAAACAATTATTAACTTACGCTCCTTAATTCATTTGGACTTCATTTCGTGAGCGAAACAAAAGCCCTGACAAAAGGAATAAACCAGATTAGTTGATTGTCAAGTATCAAAACAGTTTTAATAATTAAAAAAATACCCATCGTGGTTAAGAAAACAGCTTTTTCAGTTATCATAGTGCTTATAATGGGCACTGCCGTCCTATATGGTCAGACTAATGGCAACAGTGTGACAGATGTTATATTGTCGGGTTACTCGGCAAGAACGTTTACATCAGAATCCGTATCCGAAAGTGATTTAGACCTTATCCTGAGGTGCGGCATAAAGGCTCCGAGCGCAAGAAACAGCCAGCTATGGAAATTTACTGTTGTAAAGGATAATAATCTTATTGGTGAAATAGTCCGGAATGCGACTCCGGGGAATATTTTAATAATTGTGTCTGGTCTGGAAGCAGAGCAACAGGGTATAAATGTTGATTTTGACTGTGCCCTTGCAACACAGAATATGTATATAGCGGCTCAGAGTCTTGGTCTTGGAGCACATATTTATGCTGGTCCTGTAAATAATATAAATACAACAAAGAGACAATTGCTTGAAATTCCTGAGGGTTACCGGGCTATGACTGTGCTCAGGGTAGGTCATATTGACAAGAGCATTGATGCTGTTTCGTCTGCATCGACCAGGAAGAGAATGGAAGAGGTGGTGAACTATAAACAATAATCTCGTGAGGTCGTGAGTGTTTCAGGCTCTATGTTCCAATAAGTGCTAATCCTTCGACGGGTAAACCTGCGATCACGTCGAATTTAAATTAGTAGATACCCACAACGGAATTCTCCGGAACATCCGTATTTTTTCAGTGGTTATGCAGGTGCCATTCATTGTATTCCCTAATTATTGCCTCAATATTAATATTCTTATAACCCTCTTCTTTATTGATGATTTTTTGTGCAAGCTCCGGATAATCCTTGACATAATCGGCCATATTTTTGTTGAATTTTAACAGGAACTTCAAATTAAAGGGAATGAGTATTTTGTCACCTTTTCTCATGGCGAATTCATCTTTCCAGAGCTCGCTTTCCTCAAACAGAAAAGCTTTCCCCAGATCAGCAATCGAGATCCTATCCCAAACCATCAGTTTGCTTTTATCCTCATCAAAATACCAGACGTAATATTTTATTGGTCCGTCCTGCTTCCGAAGAAGAAAATTATCACTATGTGTACTGTTTGTAAAGGGATGGCGGAAGCTTTCATAATACCTGGGACCAACCTGGTAAGCCTTGATCTCCTTTGGTGTATATTTGATCCTTCCGTTGCGATCATTTGGATCAGTGTAGAAAAAAGTCATTCTCTGATTTAACCAGAGATTTATATTCAACAGATATCCCTTTACGGTATCTCCCTGAAGTGTGATAATAAAACCCGGATGTATGCTGCCGCGCTCCAAATCAGTTGTTGGTTCTTTCGCATTCCCCAGAAAAGGATAGAGGATGAAGGCCAATAGATAAAGATAATTGCATAACTTCTTCATAATTAATTCTTTAAAATGTTTCTCCAGAACTTAAG
>DCVC01000227.1 GCA_002328625.1 Bacteroidales bacterium UBA2198 | reverse complement strand
CCGAAGGGAGGCTTGAAACGCCATCCGAATAGTCCGTAAATGTAGATCCTTTCATTACTGGTACTGTTTTGGGCAAATACTTTAATCCACAGGTCATTGGTGAAATTGTAATTTGCTGTCAGCACATTGATGAATGTTGAACTTGAATCGGGATCAGGTACGAAACGAATATAAGATGTGCTGTATTCAAGCGCCAGGTTCTTTATGGGCTTTACCCTGAGACCTCCACTATACAAGTAAAAATCCCTGTCAAAATTCCTGCCCGTCGAGAATCCTGTCTGAACATGGCTCCATTCCTCGGTATTGTAACCCAGGGTGAATTCATGCCTGTGATTATAGAAATCCTTCTCATAAAGCTTGTACTCATTATTGTAATTATAACCAGCGCTAATTCGGTTGGTTAGGTAGACATCAACCGAATTGTCAGTATTCCAGCTTCTCAGTATACCTTGCTGGCTCCAGAAGATATTGTTGTTCGATCCGACATTGATAAATTCAATGACCTTATTCTTGATCCAGAACTTATATGTTCCTTCAAAATCAACCTCCCTGCGATTGTCATCGGTTATGAATCCTGTCTGGTTTACATTTTCACGGAAATTACTGCCTATATTATTGTACCTGATATGATAGTGGTAAATGTTATTCTCCCTTGCAAATCTCATAAACCAGGCACTGTGTGACCAGAAATCACCAGGAGCGCTTCCTACGAATTGTCCTGTCAGATACCATGTCTTGCCCAAATTCAGGTTGTAGTCGAGACTTAAAGATCTGGTGAATGAATTACTTCCGCTTTTATCTACCATAATAAGGCCAAGACTCGAAGATTTCAGGATGTCGCGCTTGATACTTGCTGCAGTAAAGAAATAATGCGCACTATCTTCAGGCATCTTTGGTGTCCTCACATTTACTAAATTGAACTGGTAACCACCGATTTTCCCGTTTAGCCTCTCACCAAAATCTATATCCTTTATTCTTCGTGAATAAAATGTCCTGAAACGAGTGTTGTACATTTCGTTACCTTCCTGGAAGAAAAGGCGTTTCTCCGGGTAACTGAGTTCATACCGTGTAAGATTAATCTGTACCTGGTCGGCTTCAACAGTCGAAAAATCGGGATTAACTGTTCCGTTCAGAGAGACATTCGGAGAAATCTGCCATTTGACATCACCTCCGCCGGCTGCTTTTATTTTTTCTTTGGTAGTTTTAAATACCGACATATACGGGAACAGCGTAAGTTGCATCCTCCTGCCCATAGTGTTGATCCCGGTAACCTTACCGCCTTGAGATATCCTGAAGTCATTAGAAAGGGGACCAGTCCAGTAGGATGTTTCAAGATTAGAGCGGATTATCCTTCCGAAGTTGACGCCCCATGTGTCCAGTCCCTTCTTGAATTTCAGGCTGGTAAAGGGGATCATTATTTCAACACACCAACCACCTTTAAATTCTGCCACGGCACATTTCCATTCCGTATCCCAGTTCAGATCTATATTGTTTCCGTCATCATTTATCTTAAAATCTATTTGGGTACCCAGCGGATTAATGATGAATCCATACCCTGTGCGATTATCATTGTAAGTGTCGATTACCAGTCCGACCTCATCATCATTTTTGGAAAGGGCATCACGGCTCTGGTTTTTGGCAACCAAAGGAGTTAATTGGTAACACTTGAATACAGCATAAACATTTTTGTCATCATACCCGAACCATGCTGATGTTGGTTCAGTTGCCGGGTCCCCAGGTTTCGGCTCCATCTGGATGAAAGCTGAAGCACTGTCGGCTGCTGACCAGACTTCTTTTTCGAATATGCCATCGATTTGCAGGACTGATTTAAGCTTAAGTGCATGAATTGTTTTTTGGGCAGACAAGTCAGGGGCAACGAGGAATAGAAAGAGATTAGTGTATATGAAGTAGAAAGCTGCTTTCATTTAAACTATACAGGGTTTTTGCAAAAATATGCTTAATGTAGAAAAATACATCGGATTTACACAGATTTGTATCTGTTTGTCCCAGTTTATTTTGTTTACACAATAATTGTAAAAGATTTCAGAGATTTATACCGATTTTGTGGAAATACTGGTGTCAAAACTGGCACCAGATTTCAAGGCACCTTAATTTCAATTTACATCGCTGTTTATAATAGCTATTTTAGTCATACTCAACATTCGCCCTGCATTATGTTTATAAATTTTTGTGCGTTAAACTTTTTGTCCTCCTAAGTCCATAAATGATAAATCCAATCCCGACTAAAATGAATGGGAGGCTTAAAAGCTGTCCCATATTAAGTGTCAATTTATCCTCAAATCTGACTTGGTTCTCCTTTACAAATTCAATTAAAAATCTAGCCGTAAAATATAAAACAGATCCAAGTCCAAAGAAGAATCCGTTTTTAAGTCTATCTCTCATTCTTTTGTAAAGAGTCATCATAATCGCAAAAATGATAAAATAAGATATCGCCTCATACAATTGAGCTGGGTGTCTTGGTATGTTATCTACTCGATCAAAAATCACACCCCAGGGTTTTGTTGTTGGAATGCCGATAATCTCAGAATTCATAAAGTTTCCAAGTCTGATAAATCCAAAACTCAATCCTGCAACTACTGCAATCAAATCGATCGTGTCAATCATTGAATGTTTAGTCTTTCGGGAATAGAAAAATAACGCAATGAGTAACCCTAATATACCGCCATGACTTGCCAATCCTTGATATCCTGTAAATTTTACCCCACCATCAGGAGGAAAGGTAATTGGAAGAATCATCTCCAAAGGATGTGATAAATAGTAAGAAGGTTCATAAAATAAACAGTGTCCAAGTCTTGCTCCTGCCAGGATACCAATCATTCCGTAGATTGATAATTTCTCCAGGTTTTCCGATGGTATGTTTTCTCTCTTAAAAATCCACCTCAGAATGTAGATGCATAAAATTAACCCACCAACAAAGAGTAATCCATAGTATCTAATCGAAATCCCAAAGATATTCACTATCTCAGGGTCAGGGTTCCAGTGAATATAGTTTAAAATCATATCTTAGGTTTCATTATGGTACTGTCGCTGCCTGCTTTGCGCACATATTGATATGTCCATTAAAATTACATATATTTGACCAAATAAGAGGTTTTGACGAGCTTTCTTAGCGGAAGGAGTACAATTCCTTATCTGAGGAAAGATCAGGGATCTGGGCAACTCTTCATTCTACTATGTTCGCAGCCTTGCTGACTTTCGCTCTCACCCCTATAGCCTAAGCTTTCTTTGGGTTTCCTCACACTCGCTCTCAAAC
>DCVC01000212.1 GCA_002328625.1 Bacteroidales bacterium UBA2198 | reverse complement strand
GTTACCTTTTCAATACCAGTGTTCTTGGCAATTTCATTAACAATGTCTGCTTTAGTCATTTTGTGTGAAGTTTAAAATTGAACAAATTATTTTGAGTATTCGTTTTTTCAACCCTGCAAATATAAAAATATTATTTATTTAAATTGAAACACTTACGGAATAATTTTTTATTAAAATTTTTATTACAGCCTAAATTACAATGAAATAGCTCCTGAACAGAATAATAAGGTTTGCAAAAGCTTTTTCAGGTGAAGCATTTTGTCATAGATAAAACCACATTATGTAAAATACTGATAGTATGTATTTTCCCGCAATTAAAGATAAGTGGTTGTCAGAAACTGTTTTTTTCTTAACTTTACATTTCAGATTTATTTTTTTCTTAATATACCTAACTATATGTCAATCAATAAGGTTATACTCGTGGGCAATGTCGGCAAGGATCCCGCTGTACGGTACTTCGATAAAGGTGTTGCCAAAGTTACATTTCCTCTTGCAACCAGCGAAACATATACAAACCAGCAGGGAGAAACGATTACTACAACAGAATGGCACAACATAGTCCTTTGGCGGGCGCTTGCTGAAGTGGCAGAAAAAACTGTCAAAAAAGGGTCTCAGGTTTATGTCGTGGGAAAAATTAAGACACGCTCCTATGTTGATAAGGATGGTAATAATAAATACATAACCGAAATTCTTGCAGATACACTGCTCCTGCTTGATAAAAAGCAGGGATCCGGCACAGCTTCATTACAAACTGATGCAAACCGAAGCCCCATGGAGGGAAAAGAGACTCCTGATATTGAGATCAATGAACCTCCGGCAGCATACCAGCCAAATAATGAAGATGATCTGCCTTTCTAATCAATTTCAGAAATAGCTAAAAGTTGGAATCAGGGCATTCACAATTATTTTATTCCATTATTGCAGTAGTAGCCACTAAAGCTCCTGACTTTAAACTAATCATTGGATTAGCAGTGTTAGGACTACTGCTTTTCGGATCGGCTCTGGTTTCAGCTTCCGAAGTCGCATTTTTTTCCCTTGGACCTGAGGATATTGAGAAACTAAAAAGTAATAAATCCAAAAGGGCAAAAGTTGTACTGAGACTTTTTAATATGCCTGATAAACTTCTCAGCACCATACTGGTCGCTAACAATACTCTTAATATAGCTGCAGTTTTATTAGCTGCTTACCTCAGTTTAAGAACATTCGATTTCAGCTTTAATCCTGTTCTGGGCTTTATAATTGAAGCTGTGGGCATTACCTTCCTTCTGCTGATCTTCGGGGAAATAATGCCAAAAGTATATGCAACAAAAAACCATATACGCATGGCCCTCTTTATGGCAATACCTCTGGTGCTCCTTGAGAAGATTTTCAAACCGGTGGCCTCCCTGCTTATTCTTTCATCTTCATTTGTAAAAAAAAGAACAGGAGCCAGGAATCAGAATATCAGTATGGATGATCTTTCCAATGCACTGGAGCTGACTTCCGAGAATATCATCGAAGACGAGAAAATACTCAAGGGAATAGTTCATTTCGGTAATATCAATGTGAGTGAAATAATGTGCCCGAGAATTGATGTGACTGCGGTTGATATTAAACTTGGATTTAACAAAATAATTTCCGTTATTACCGAATCAAGCTTCTCAAGAATTCCTGTCCATTCTGGTTCTTTCGATTCTGTAAAAGGAATATTATATGCAAAAGATGTACTTCCCTATATAAACAGCCCCGATAATTTCAACTGGCAGTTTCTGATGAGACCTCCATATTTTGTTCCGGAAACTAAAAAAATTAATGATCTCCTTAAAGAGTTCCAGATAAAAAAAATTCATATGGCTGTTATTATCGATGAGTACGGAGGCACATCAGGTATTATAACTCTCGAAGATATCCTTGAAGAAATTGTAGGTGAAATTACAGACGAAAGCGATGAAGAGGAAAACATCTATCGGATAATAGATGAAAGGACTTTCATTTTTGAAGCAAAAGTGTTGCTGAATGATTTCTTTAAAATAATAGAAGTTGAGGATGATCCGTTTGAAGAGGTGAGAGGTGAATCAGAGACACTTGCCGGTCTCATCCTTGAACTGACAAGGGAAATACCCCAGAAAGGCCAGATAATCAGATACAAGAATTTCAGTTTTACAATTGAATCAGCTGACAAGAGAAGAATTAAGGAAATACGTGTTGAAATAATTGAAGATGCTCACAAACCAAGTGAAGATTAAAATGCTAACACTCCTGGTGATAATAACCGCCTTGCAAGGCTGCAAGGAGATTATTGTACCAAAGCCAAAAGGCTACTTCAGGATTGATCTGCCTTCAAAAAACTATGTTTCTCACGATATGTCTCTTGCAAAAGAAAATGCCCTCCCCTTTTCTTTTGAATACCCTTCATATGGCAAAATATCATATGATTTTGAAACAATGCCTGAACCCGGATGGTTTAATATTGATTTTCAGGCATATAAAGCAAGAATATACCTGACCTATAGAAATATTGACGGTAATCTTGCGGATCTGATTGAGCAAACATACGAAATGAATATAAAGAACCATATAGCTAAAGCTGACGCAATTAATGAACAAATAATTTCAAATCAGGAAAGAAAGATCTTTGGAATTCTATATGACCTGAAAGGGAACACAGCCACATCAACCCAGTTTTATATTACTGATAGCATAAATCATTACCTAAGAGGATCATTGTATTTTTCTGCCGAACCAAATGCAGATTCTCTTTCCCCTGTAATCAGTTTTTTAAGAGAGGATATCGTGCACATGATTGAAACTCTGAAATGGAAAGAAAAACTATATTAAATCAGATCAATGGGTTGTATAACAAAACATTATCTAAATGAATTTTCGGTTCTTGGTGTCTGGAAGATTGAAGAGGACCTGAAGACCCTTTTTGATATGGTTATTATGGATAATGGTGATAAAAAGAAATACAAAGGATTCGCAAGCACATCAAGGAAACTTGAGTTCTTAAGTGTGAGAGCCCTTCTGGCAGAGCTTCTGGGAAAAGAAGCAAGAATAGTTTACAATAAAAACAATAAACCCTTTCTTAAGGATGGATCAAGATTTATCAGTATCTCCCATTCTTATAAGCTCACAGCAATTCTCCTGAGTACAAATGAAAAGGTGGGAATAGATCTTGAATACATGAGCACAAATATAGGAGCCATTGCATTTAAGTTTATCAACAGGAAAGAGAAAATCACAAAAGTGCCGGAAAACCGCAAGTATCATCTTTATCTCCACTGGTGCGCTAAAGAGGCTCTTTATAAAATTTGTGACAAAGAGGGTATAAGTATCAGAAAGAATATTACAATTGAACCTTTTGAAGTCAGGGATTCAGGAGAAATTAAGGGAAAGGTAAAGACTGATAAAATCAATGATTCATTTGATCTTTATTATACAAGGTATAATAATTACGCAATAGTGTGGACAAAAAAAAATTATGAAAAAGTTTAGATTCCCCGGACAAAAAAGCGTTGCACTTCTTATTGATCCCGACAAGATTACCGGGGATTCGCTTAATAATATTTTACAGGTTGCAACAGAATGCAGGGCTGATTTTATTATGGCAGGCGGGAGCCTTACCTTCAGGAGGATTGACACCCTCATCGATTCAATAAAAAATTTATGCAAAATACCTGTAATTCTCTTTCCGGGTAATCTTCTCCAGCTTAGTTATAAAGCGGACGTCATACTTCTTCTGTCGCTCATCTCAGGCAGAAATCCTGAACTGTTGATCGGGAATCATGTAATTGCCGCCCCTTTCCTGCAGAGTGTAAAAGAGAAACTGATATCAGTCGGTTATATATTAATTGCATGCGGATCAAAAACATCTGTGGAATACATAAGCCAAACTGAAGCCATTCCTGCCGATAAGCCTGATATTGTTGTTGCAACAGCCCTGGCAGGGGAAATGCTAGGGCTCAGCATGATTTATCTTGAAGCAGGCAGTGGTGCAGAAACGTCAGTGCCGGTCGGGATTATCAGGGCAGTAAGGGAAAATGTATCAATACCTGTTGCTGTCGGCGGGGGATTAAGAAAAAAGAATGAAATTAAAGAAGCCTTTGAGGCCGGGGCTAATCTGATAATATTGGGGAACGGTTGTGAAAAGAACCCTGAGTTGCTAAAGGAAGCTTGCAAAACAAGGGATGAAATAAAAGACCGTTCTCTTATCTGAATAATTCAAACATGGGTTCACCTGTACATGCATTGGGATAAGGCACCTTACACAATGTTGATAGAGTAGCAGCAATATCAGTAATATTAACCTTTCGCGTTACTGAAGCCCTGTTCACCGTCCATCCATACCATACCAATGGAACATGAGAATCATACTCGTAAGGGGAATTGTGATTGGTGACCTGTTCGGTCTCTTTCTCAACCCATCCGGGATTAAGTGTCACAATAACATCACCAGACCTCTGAGGACTGAAATTGTTAATTATCCTCCTCAGATTCCCGTTGCCAAAATCGTTCGCTTCAAATGCAGAATATGGATATGCCGATGCAACTCCGGTAAACTGGATAAGGAACCGTGCCACTTTCTTTTGAATTTCTTCCAGAGGGATTCTAGCATCTTCTACCAATGTTCTGTTTAGAAACACCTGTTTCTCAGAATACCCCTTAACCCAGTCACCTTCACCATAAACTGCATTAAGGTAACTCCTTAAAAGCTGGAGTGCCTGGTTCTGCCTAAAATACCCCGCCGGAATCCTGTTGCTTTCAAGCACAGCAGGTATTTCTGAAATGCCATGCGCTGAAGTCAAATAGACAAGGATGTTCTTCTTCCCCAGATTGTCATTCAGATATGTCAGAAGGATTTCAATTTCATGATCAAGCCGCATGATCGCGTCTGCCATTTCAACTGATGAGGGTCCAAACCTGTGTCCTATGTAATCGGTAGAGGAATAGCATATACCCAGAAAATCTGTTATATCGTCCATGCCCAAATCTTCCTTTTCAATCAACCTTATTGCAAAACCAGTGGTAAAAGTATCGCCAAATGGCGTCTCCCGCAGCATTGAAAAATCCCGTCCCGAACTCCTTGATGTCTTCGAACTTAATTTTCTCAGGTCATAAGGGAAATAGCTGATGCCGTTAAAACCAGTTTCAAAATTATTTGTATCGGGGAGGCAGTCATAGTAATCTTTTAATTGTTTATACCGGCTCCAGGTTGAATTAAGGTACGATTCCGGGTACTTCATGGCATTAAAATCACCTACCCATGAAGGAAGAGTGTTCATATAATAAGTACACGACATCCAGGTCCCGGTGGTGTTGTCAAACCAGAATGCACCATTGGCTGCATGTCCTGCAGATAAAATAGATGCATGTTCCTTCAGCCCGACGGCAAACACCTTTGATTTACCGTTTGTTGCCATTTTAAGTTCATCCGTGAATGTCGAAGCATGAAGATTCACAGGAGAATGCAACCCTGTTTCATAACTCCCTCCCACAGGATTAACCGAAATATCTTTAGTGCAGTAAATGAGTTCGTTTTTTAATGGTACATACCAGTTGTCGGAAGTAATGCCATGATATGATGGTTCAGTACCCGTTGCTATTGTGGCATGACCGGGTGCTGACTGAGTAAGAATGTACTGGTATGAAGCGTTCCTGAAAAATGTGCCCTCGTTAAGGAGCTTCTTAATTCCATTCTCTGACAACCTGTCGCGAAATTTTTCAAGATGATCATACCTGAGCTGCTCCACTACAATACCTATAATAAGTTTCGGCCTGTCAGGAGGAAGATAGGCTCCCTGTCCATATGACCTTAATACGAAAGATAAACCAAGAAATAAAACTGCTGTTTGTTTTTTGATCATGCTTATTACCATATTAGTTTCTTATCTGTCCGTTAAAACAATCAATCATTCAAATAAATCAGGGGCAAAAGTAAACTTTTTAGTCTTAGAAGCAATATCAAAGTATTCTTACCGTCTTAAAATTGTTTTCTAACAATAAACCGGCCAGTATGCGATATCCTTGTGGCAGTATTTGTAAATCTGACAATATACAATCCTTCTTTAAACCGTCTTACGTCAATTATTACCGGTTCTCTGTTATGGGTCTCAGTATAATACTCTGTAAGCTTAACTCCTGAGGTACTGAAAATCTTAATATTTACTTCTCCCCTCAATTCTTCCGGCAAAACCGCCCTGATATATGTACTCCCCGGATTCGGATATAATAACGGTTTTGAAGGATTTGTAGTATCAACCGGATTAAAATCACGAATCATTCTCACAAAAACATCATTTCGTTGTCTGTTCTTAACAAATATCTTCTTTAATACAGTATCCCTGTATCCTTCTGCTGTAAAAGTGAGATCCCAGAATCCGGGTTCCAGAAATCTGATAAAAGTGCCTGTCAGAGAATCCGAGAATATATAAGAATTATCTTTATCATGACCATTAATATAGATCCGCGCATAAACCGGATCTCCCGAATCAGAATCTGTTACCCTGCCATGAATGCCATAAAGTGCGTTTTCCAGATATCCTGTTAACGAGCGGTAATTATATTCCCATAGAAAAGGTAACCGGTAAACGGGTGTCAGGTAATCATCAACCAGCTCAACAGTAACTTCACGTCCCCGGAGCTCATAAGTTACAAAATCCTGACGTCCTCCATAAATCTGGTACCATAAATACCCATTGGTTACGCCATTAATAAGGTCGTCAAAATAACCAGGGACAGAATAAACATGGACCGTGTCAGCATAAGCCCTGCTGA
>DCVC01000181.1:2932-8287 GCA_002328625.1 Bacteroidales bacterium UBA2198 | reverse complement strand
AGACGCGGCTTGCCGGATGCTTACATTATAACCGTAGAGAGGAAGTAACCTGACAGTTTTTAAATCTAATCCACTTCGCGAAAGTACTTATCTTTGAATGTTAGCATTGGAGGAGAATCTATTTGAATATTTTACGTTAATATCTCCAAGTTTGCTATTCAAATCCTGGTATCAAACTGGCCTAAACCAAAAAGACACCCACCAATGGTCTTGAAAGTGTCTGATTTTTAGAAATCCGTCTTGCTTTGACCACTTCAAAAGAAGGTCGGAGAACACAAAATATAAAATTGTAAACAACTAGGATTTACACCTCAAAGTTCTCCCATTCGTATTTTACCCGTTCCATTAACTTTTTGAACCGTTCCTCACCTCGGATGTTTTTAAAGTAGGGGTCAATTTCTGAAAGAAAGGGATAATTTATAAAAGCCGTTATGCAATTCACTCCATTTTCGACCCATTCAATTGATTCTTCTTTAAGACCCATCAATGCATAAGAATCTGCAGTCCAAACAGCAAACCACGGATCCCCCTTCATCGTAATTATGAAATCTTCAGTAACCATCTCTAGTGCCTTTGATTTTTCTCCCTGGCAAGCATGCATTAAGAATAATGCAAGCTTAGCCCAATGTTCCCCAGGAATTTCAATGCTGACACTTTGTAATAGTTGACACGCTTCCCTGAACTTGTTATTATAGGCAAGTGCCAGGGCCATCCACACCTTCAGAAATGGAAGATGTTCAATTTCATATGATCTCTGAAAAAGACTATGAGCTTTGTTAAATTCACCTCCAAACATTTCCACTGCTCCAGCTATTAAGTAGTTCCAATTATTCAAAGGATCACTTTTTAAAAGCCGTGGAACAATTTGTCTTGCATAATCCAACTTTCCTGCAGAAATATACAACATACAAAGAGTAAGATTGGAATTATGATGATTTGGATCAATGTAAATGGCCTGTTTGAGGTCTTTTATGCTTTCCTTAACTTTCCCTCTCCAATAGCCCAGATGACCTCTCAGATAATATCCGTTAGCAGAGTTAGGATTCAAGGAAAAGACTTTCTCGGCACATTCTTCGGCTTTCCTGAAATTATGCTCTCCCCTGTCAATTCCTATTTCAATATAATGCATGTAAACCTGCCCCAGGTCTGCATACAGGATTTCATTCTCACCAATAATCTCCAAACCTTGATTTATATACTGAAGCGCTCGTTTAAATCCTTCATCCGTTGATGCAGCTAAAGCATGCTGAGCTTTGATATGAAGGTCATATACCTGGAAGTTGTCAATAGGTCTTGCAAGTATCTTCTGTTTTTCTTCAGGTACCAGTTTTATCTTTAGAGCCTCAACGATTGATTCTGATACCTTGTCCTGTATGTCAAACACATCATCCAAAGTACCGCCATATTTATCGGCCCAAATATGAGCATCAGTCAATCCATCGATTAATTGTGCAGTAATCCGAAGGTTATTCCCAGACTTCCTGACACTTCCTTCGAGAACATATTTTACGTCCACCTCGCTGGCAATCTCAATAGTTTTCTTCTTTGTGCCTTTGAAAGTCATTGCAGAGTTGCGGGAAATAACAAGAAGATCTCGGATGTGTGAAAGGGCAGTAATTATTTCCTCGGTAAGCCCGTCACTGAAGTAATCCTGTTCAGGATCAGAACTCATGTTCTCAAATGGCAGAACTATAATTGATTTATCAGGAGGAGAAATAGTCGGTGGTTTGGATTCAGATTTTTGTACAACTGCTGTATCATCTACCTTGAAATCCTTATATTTCAAATACCACTTGATTATAATATCAAGATTTATCAGAACAGGCTTCACCTGCTCAGGATCGAAGTCTTTTGGATGGGCACCATATGTAGATAACTCATTCAACCCATGCATGGAAGTTATAATGTGAGCAGGAACTTTTTCCTCCTTAAGGAGTTTGTCAATTATTCCCTTTAGCGGTTCAGTTTTACGAGGTCTTTTAAGTTCACATTCGCATAGGTCAGTAATAATGACTTCAAGACATCTTCTTGAGTACAGCAGAATAACATTGGTATCATCAAAATGAATAAGTTGTCCTAATTCCTTTTCCAGCTCAGGCAGCAGGCCTTCTAATGATTCATCAAGTCTCTCAAGTTCTTTTATTTCCGCTAACCAGATTGGCATTGTCTGCAAAAGTCATAATAACAAAGTTATGAAAGAGACAAACACAAGTCAAATAAAATCCTCGAAGTAAATGTGTTAAAAAGCTGAAAGTGCAGGTGGATGCAGTTGAAAAAAGAAGGTGATCCTAGATTTTCAAAATATCATCTATAACTTTCTTTACATTAAGTGCAATGCCACGATATTGGGCAATCTCTTCTTTGTCAGGCACATAAAAGTCATCTGGATACCTTAAGCTTACACCAAAGTCGGTCAAACTACCAAGATCAATATCGAAATTCCTGGCATCAATCTTTTTACACTCAAGAAGTAAGTAATCCAGGTCATGGGTTTTCGGAAAATCTATATTATGAAAGACAAGAAATGCTTTAAGAAATTTTTCAACCGCCTGTTGCGCATGAAAACAAATTGTACTGGCATATAATTCTGGTTCTGATTCAAAAAGTTTCTCAATGACGGCAATATCTTCATTTGCACGGAACAACCATGTTTTCAGGTAGTCATTCTGGTCTTTTGTCATAGGAGTATGGCCTCTTTTAGTATTTTCCTTACTATATGTCCAGGCAGTTTTCTCTTTTTATCTGCTTCTGACTGGCTCTGTATTAAAATGTCAGAACGGATGCCTATCAGTAATAATGATTTTCGGATTTTGGTTTTTATTGGCAGTTTTTCCTTAGGTGAAAGTTTTGTTTTTGTGATCAGGAGAATATCATAATCGCTTTCTGCAGTTGCCTCATTTCTTGCATGAGATCCAAATAGAAACACTTCCGCATCAGGAAGGTATTCGTGAGCAGTATTTTTTATTATTTCAACTATATTCGCACTACTTTTCATCAGCTTAATCATGTGATTACAAAGATAAAATAAATTATGATCTGAAATCAGATGATCTTATTGGCAATAACCTTTTTCCTCTTGACAATGAGGTCAAATTTCTAAATATTTTTACACCTCAAAATTCTCCCATTCGTATTTCACCCGTTCCATTAACTTCTTGAAACGCTCCTCACCACGAATGTTTTCGAGGAAGGGATCAATATGAGAAAAAAACGGATAATTAATAAAACCTCTGCTTATTGCATGATCGAGATATCTTAATGCTTCTTCTTTTTCGTCAATTAAACTGTAATAACCTGGCATTAATCCTGAAAACAACGGATCATTCCAGGTATAATTTTTTGTTTCAACGTTTAATGTATTTAGTGCCAAATCCTTCATACCTGTTAAAGTGTACTTAATGAACAATATCAGTTCCATAAATACTTCGGAAATTCGACTATCTGTAATTATCTGTTCTATTAACTTTAAGGCTACATCACGCTGATTATCAGCAGCAAGAAAAATCGGGTACCAAAAAATACCATACACATTATCAAGATCAATTTTCAATGATTTCTGTGTATATTCAATTGCTTTTTCAAAGGATCCCTGAAAATACTGATGAAATCCTTCAAACAGAAAATTCATAGCTGATAAAGGATCTATTTCCAGAAGCTTTTTATAAAGCGGTTCCGCAAATGAAGGTTTTCCTAAATACATATAAAAACCTGCAGTATGCATAATAATACCCGAATCATTAGGATCGGAATCATAAGCCTTTTTCATGTATTTAAATCCTTCTACCAGACTCCCTCTGCCCATTTCAAGAAGACCATAAAGCTTATATCCCTGTGCAATATCTGGCTCGATTGAAAGAGCTTTCTTGGCTAATTCTTCAACCTCGTTTAAAATATCCTTTCCTGTTTCTGCACCAATATCATAATAAAGGAATTTAGCCTCTCCTAATGTCGCATAGAGTAGTGCGTCTTCACCAAAATTTTCTAAACCAGTCTGAAGAATATGAACTGCACGATCAAGTGATTCTTTTGTCCAAATGTAGATTTCATACTTGGCTTTTAGATAACATTCATATAAATGAAAATTTCTGGTTGGCTTGGTAATGATTTTCTCTTTCTCCTGGGAACTCAGTTTCAGTTTGAGAGCATCCACTATAGATTTTGATACCTTCTCCTGAATGTCAAACACATCATCCAAAGTACCACTATACTTATCGGCCCAGATGTGAGCGTCAGTCAATGCATTAATTAGCTGTGCAGTAATGCGAAGATTATTTCCTGCTTTCCTCACACTTCCTTCCAGTACATACCTGACATGGACTTTATCCGTAATATCCTTAATCGTGGCTTTGGCACCCTTAAAGGTCATGGCTGAACTTCTTGATATAACCAACAGATCCCTGATATGTGAAAGGTCGGTGATTATTTCTTCTGTCAGTCCATCGCTGAAATATTCCTGGTCTGGATCTGGACTAATGTTCTCAAATGGTAAAACAATAATTGATTTCTCCTGTACAACTGGTTTAACAGTAGTTGGGATAGTTTCTTTTGTTTCGACATCAAATTCTATTGGTTCTTTTCTTATTCCCGAGATAATCTCTTTTATAGCAATTGCTACCTTGTTGATCTGGTTGCGATAGAATGTTTTGTTAAGATTATTACCTGGATTATCTTCTTCTGACCTTAATGGTCTATTTACTCCTGGCTCTTTGTAAATAAATTCGATTCCTCGTAATACGCCCCCCAATACCAACTCACAAAGTTTACTGTCAGCTCTGTCCAGTTCATGAATTTGAATTGGAAGAACACGATTAGCCACATTACCACCTGGCAGTTTTACCTTCAATCCAAACTGATCCTTGGAAACCAGTTCCACAAATGCCTTAAACTCATGTTCCCATGCAAAAGATTTGGGGTCGCAGTAAGTTCTCGAAATGATTGGTATAAATACCAGACATTTGAGTTTATCTTTCAGGGAAGCATCCACATCATGTGTCTCCAATAATCCATCATGCGGATTGATGTCAAAATAAACGCTGATCTCTTCTTTGAAGGTGGATTCAAGTTCTCCCTTCAGATTATTCACAAATTCAGTTACCCAGCCGTCATGCCTGTTGTCTTTCTGGCGGTAGCTGATGAAGATGTCGTAATTATATCCTTCAATAATGCTGGACATCTGAGGTTTAATTAATTCATTATCAAAGTTACGCTTTGTTTTAGCCAAAGTCAATTTTTTCCACTTTTCATTCTATCATGTTCGCAGCCTTGCTGACTTTCGCTCTCACCCCTATAGCCTAAGCTTTCTTTGGGTTTCCTCACACTCACTCTCACATTCACTCTTTTTTAGGTTTCCTCACA
>DCVC01000181.1:807-2820 GCA_002328625.1 Bacteroidales bacterium UBA2198 | reverse complement strand
TCGCTCTCAAACTCACTCTTTTTTAAGGGGTGACTCAGATTTATTTGACTTCACCTTTTTGTTGGTGTACCTTTGTACAAGGATTTTGTTAATAATGATTACATAAAGTGATATCGTAGAATTTATAGTTAACTTCTTTTTATTAACTAAAATCTTTCAGCTATGAAAAAATTAGTTTTTTTACTGATTCTGCTTCCGACTGTTGCCTTCAGCCAGGAAAACCTGAAGAAGTCAGCCCAAGATTTTATACCCAGCTACTTTAAATTGTGGGAAGATAAAAAATGGGATGAAATTTTGAATTCATACACAGATGATGCTCAAGTCATTCATTATCGTTTAGTTCGACCATTAAATCAATTGGTAAAAAATATAGTCGAGAATTGGAAACAAAACCAGACAAGTTATAAGGTTGATATTGAGTCAATTTCAGCAGATGTTGTATCTCCGACTTCGGCATTCGTTATTGCTACATTTTTAGATTACGAAATCGATAAATCAGGGGAAGCACAAGTTGGACAAGGAATGGAATTGTTTCTTCTGGAATTAATAGATAATTCATGGAAAATAAACAAGGCTATACCAATTTACAGTCCTCCTGTCATCTACAACAAGAATATCGAACAGAAATTCCAAACTGGCATACTCTCACCCCAATCCAGGTTAGATGGAGCGATGAATCAAATGGGAGCAATAATGATGTATAACCTTGAGTATTTTAAGAAAAACGGAAAAACTCCTGCGGAAATAGGTAAAATGATGGGGGCACGCTTTGCCATAACCTGGGATCAATCAAGGGGATTCGCAGGACTTGTATCAGGTTGTGTATGGGGTATTCAAACTATGTCATCCTATATAGAAGTACTCGAACGAAATGAAAATACATTGAAAATTAAATTTGTTCCCTTTACCATATCGGAAACATGGGATGTGACTAGAGAAGATATTTTAGATATGTTTCAAAATACCTGGAGTGAAATAGCCGATTATATGGGTGGAACATGTTCTCTTGTTGATGATGGGAAATATTGGATAGCGACAATGAACAAAAAATAGATTGGTAAAACCAATTTCCAGTTTTATCCCCAACTTATGAAAATATTTCCAAAGATGGGTTTGATTAATAATCTGTGGATGGAAGTCATAAATGGTCTCACCCATGATAACCTTTCACGGAATTTGTTTCTGTCTGAGAATTAGTGTTGTTACAAACTTTATTTCAGCATTTTATTGTCGTAACTTGTATAGTTGTTTTAATTCATCACTTACTTAAAATGAAATTGTTATGAAAAAGATTATTACATGTTTAACTTTTTTATGCCTGTATCTATTCCTCTTGCAGAGCTGCGGAACAAAAAAAGATAAATTTGATTTCAATGAACTTGCAAAGAAATATTCACAGGTTTTTAGTGCACATGATGCAGCTGGTGTTGCTAAACTTTATGCTGATGATGCATTGATTTATCAACCTGATGTAAGCGGCAACTTACAATGTAGGTAAATTGGCAAATAAGGATGTAGGAAAAATAGCAATTAAGAATGTCCCTTTTCCCAATTCAAACATATAAAAAAATCAAAGAACTTAGTCTCAATTAAAAATAGATTTACGGTTTTGTAATCGATAACTATTACCGGATAATCTTACCACCTCACACCTATAAAGTATCCTGTCGAGCAATGCTGTTGCAATAACTTCATCATCAAGCATTTTAACCCAGTCTTCGGGACTTTTATTGGTAGTCACAATAAAGGAAGCCCGCTCATGCAGATGATTGATAAAATTAAAAAGCTGTACCGCCTGTTTCTTCTCCAGGGCAAACATCATAATATCATCAATGACGAGCAGATGAGCTTTGAGAAGCTTATTGTACTCAATAAGAGCTGACCTGGTGATATCTTTCATAATAAGGGTTTCATTGATTTGTTCCATTGACCGGAAGTAAGCTTTATACCCCTTTTTCAGAGCTTCATTACAAAGGCCGGATGCAATAAATGTTTTTCCGGTTCCGGAAGGTC
>DCVC01000181.1:0-721 GCA_002328625.1 Bacteroidales bacterium UBA2198 | reverse complement strand
TTAATGAAAAATCCAGATAGCTGCATTTCTCTTCCGATGCAGTTCTGATCAACTCTTCTGCCTGATCCTGTATTGCACTTAACCTGAGCTGGCCGGCATATTCCTTGAGAGTTTGTGTTTTTGTTTCCATAGGCTTAGTTCATTAATGATTGATAATCTGATATGTCACTTTTATTAGGTATGATCTTATGGGCTGCCCGATTTATAGTATCAATAAAAATGGGTGGATTAATGGTAGTTTCCTGGTTCTGCCGGGAATGGATCTTTTTAACCACGCTTTCCAGATCTGTTGCCCGGTAAATTCTGTTTTCAATGCAAAAAACCAACGCCTGATTCATTACCTGTTTGTCATAGATCCCGCCAAGCTTTTTAATGTGCTGAAGCTGATCCCTTATATACCGGGGCTTATCAAGACGTATCTGAAGAAGATATTCTTTTGCCTGATCAGGATTGGTAAACTGGCCGGATAAATCATCTATAAGCTGATCAATGCCTGAAGAGAAGTCTCTTTTATAATTGCTTCCGCCTATTGTTTTCCCTTTCCCCGGGTAAAGCTTATGTGATGCAATTTTGTTGTTGCCTGTATCATAGATTATCAGCAGGTCACCATCGGTTACTTCAGTCCAAACAATGGTGCATGGTGGTTTGTATGTCCCCACAGGGACCCGATAAAAGTTGGACTTAAAAGAGATTGTATTGTCTTTCCTTACATTATAACTCC
>DCVC01000375.1 GCA_002328625.1 Bacteroidales bacterium UBA2198 | reverse complement strand
GCCATATCCGACTGTAATAATCAGCTGGGGAACCGGAAAAACGAGATTGGAGCGGCCGGCATTTCTTATCAGATGCATGGTCTGGTTGCCGTTGACAGTAGAAATAATGTTCTGCGGCCATCAATAATCTGGTGCGACAGCAGGGCTGTTAAATACGGTGAAATGGCATTATTAAATCTTGGAGAGGATTTTTGTCTTTCCCATTTACTTAATTCTCCCGGTAACTTCACTGCTGCAAAGCTTGCATGGATTAAGGAAAATGAACCTGAACTTTACGGGAAAATCAATAAGATCATGTTGCCGGGCGATTATGTTGCCATGAGGCTGACTGGCGAAACAGTTACCTCATTCACAGGTCTTTCGGAAGGTATTTTCTGGGATTTTCTGAAAAATGAAGTATCAGGTGAGTTGATGGATCATTTCGGTTTCAGGTATGATATTCTGCCTGAAAGCATCGCCTCATTCTCTGAACAGGGCAGGATATTGAAAAGTATTGCTTTGGAACTGGGTCTGCCGGAAGGAATACCTGTTTCGTACCGCGCCGGTGATCAGCCCAATAACGCATTGTCTTTGAATGTTCTGAATCCCGGGGAAGTAGCAGCTACTGCTGGAACATCGGGAGTGATCTATGGAGTTACTGACCAGAAAAAGTATGACCCTCAGTCAAGGGTGAATACTTTTTTACATGTAAATCATACACCGCATAATCAGCGACTTGGTGTGTTATTATGTATAAACGGAACGGGAATACTTAATTCATGGATCAAGAGAAATTCAGGACCTCACCTTTCATACGATCAGATGAATAATATGGCAGAAGAGATCTCCCCCGGATCGGATGGTATGACGATACTACCTTTTGGTAACGGAACTGAAAGGATGTTGCTGAATAAGAACATAGGCTGCCATATATCCGGATTGGATTTTAACAGGCACACAGGTGCTCATCTATTCAGGGCAGCACAGGAAGGAATTGCATTTTCATTCAGGTACGGGCTCGATATAATGAGAGAGACAGGTATAATTCCAAAAGTAATCAGAGCAGGCGCTGCAAACATGTTCCTTAGTCCCGTGTTCAGAGAAGCCCTTTCATGCATTACTGATACGGAAATTCACCTTTATAATACTGATGGTTCAATTGGCGCAGCAAGAGGTGCAGGTATTGGATGCGGATTTTATAAATCTGCAAAAGAAGCATTTACAGGTCTGAAAGAGGTGGGTATAACAAAACCTGACTGCGCTAAGAACGAAACATATAAGACGGCTTATTTAAGGTGGGTAAATTTACTGGCAGCGATTTGAATTTTTTTTTCAATTTGCATTCTTTGCACTATACTTTGAATACCTGCCCGAACAACTTTCAGTCGGGCGGGTTTTGCGATTAATGGAATAAAAAAAATAATCATCAAAACCTTAAAACATGATTTACAAAGGCAAAAAAGAAGTATTCCCCGGTATCGGGAAGATTGAATATGAGGGGAAAAAATCAAAGAATCCCCTTGCATTCAGATGGTATAATCCTGAACAGGTTGTTTCAGGAACGAAGATGAAAGATCATCTTCGTTTTGCAGTAGCATACTGGCACTCATTCTG
The DNA here is from genome assembly GCA_002328625.1 of Bacteroidales bacterium UBA2198. Taxonomy (GTDB): domain Bacteria; phylum Bacteroidota; class Bacteroidia; order Bacteroidales; family VadinHA17; genus LD21. The sequence continues at coordinate 1,172 of DCVC01000375.1, read as the reverse complement.
CGGGGATGGTTCAGATACCTTTGGTGACGCCACAAGGATTTTCCCCTGGTCAAAAAAGACAGATATAGATGACAAAATCAAGCAAAGGCTTGACACGGCATTTGAGTTCATAACAAAGATAGGTGCAAAGTACTATTGCTTTCATGATATTGATGTGGTTGGAAACGGGACAGTTTTTGAAATTGAAAAGCGTCTCGATAAATATATACCTGTTATTCAGAAACTGCAGAAACAGACAGGTGTAAAGTTATTGTGGGGTACAGCAAACCTCTTCTCTCATCCGCGTTATATGAGCGGAGCCGCGACGAATCCTGATTTTGCTGTTGTTACAAATGCAGCGGTGCAACTTAGAAATGCCATCCATGCCACGATAGAGCTGGGAGGCAGTAACTACGTCTTCTGGGGCGGGAGAGAAGGATACACTACCCTTCATAACACAGATATGAAAAGGGAGCTTGATCATATGGGTATGATGCTCTCGCTGGCTCGCGATTACGGCCGGAAAAACGGCTTCACCGGAACGTATCTTATCGAACCCAAACCCATGGAGCCCACAAAACATCAGTATGATTTTGATGCTGCAACAGTGATTGGATTCCTGCGCCAATACGGACTTGACAATGACTTCAAACTGAACATTGAAGTTAACCATGCAATACTTGCCGGACACACTTTCGTGCATGATCTGCAGGTAGCTGCGGACGCCGGTATGCTTGGAAGCATTGATGCAAACAAGGGAGATTATCAGAACGGATGGGATACCGACGAGTTCCCGACAAATGTTTATGAGATAACCGAAGCCATGATGGTAATCCTTCAGGCAGGAGGATTTACATCAGGGGGTATAAATTTTGATGCACATGTAAGGCGGAACTCAACTGATCCTGAAGATCTTTTCCTTGCTCATATAAACGGTATGGATACTTTTGCCAGAGCACTTCTTGTTGCGGATAAACTGCTTAAAGAGAGTGATTATCTTAAAATGAGAAAGAAAAGGTATGAATCGTTCGACAAAGGTTCGGGAAAGGATTTTGAAAAAGGGAAACTTACTCTGGAACAGCTGCGGGAAATCGCATTGAAAAATGGTGAGCCGGCAATGCGGAGCGGCAAGCAGGAGCTGCTGGAACAGCTAATAAATATGTACATGGCTTAGTAAAGTTCTCTGTGACCCT
>DCVC01000302.1 GCA_002328625.1 Bacteroidales bacterium UBA2198 | reverse complement strand
TTAAAATGTTTCTCCAGAACTTAAGTTTGTATTTGAAAATTGATAAATTATCAGCTAGTTTTCTTAATCCAGCCCGGGAATTGTAATGTCTACCCGGAAATTTGCCGAAACTGAATTAGCATATGAAATTAATACTAACAGGTCAATTTTAAAAATGTAGAAAAAGATTCTTCGCTTGAAATGACAAGTCTTTAATGAGTTTCTGGTTATTATTTACCTGACAAAGAGTCGATTGTATCCCTGAGTATGCCTAGTGATCCTTACAATTGCCAATCTGACTGCAAAATGTGTTGATCCTTCTTTGTTAATGATCTGGTAAGCCGATTCCTGTACCTGCTGTTCAATGGTTTTTCACTCTATCCGCCATCCGGAACATTTGTTGCATACATGACAACATTTATCGATTATAATTCCGGCCACTTTAGCCATTGATCATATTTTGGAGGAAAGAAGGCATAGCTTTCATTTCCTGAATAATAAAATCTATATTTGTTTTCAGACATAAAAACTCTCTTTGATAATCTGGAAGATTATGACCAGAATAATAAAACCAGTTATTCTGTTACTGATAGCAGCCGGCTGTTATTGTGTCCATTCCAGGGAAGGTAATGATCAGTTTTACATGGAGATGAAAGAGGATTTTGTAAATCCTTTCGCAAAAGTTCGTCCAAAGGTTTACTGGTGGTGGCTGAACGGAAATTTAGTTACAGTAAGAATAAAAGAGGAGCTTTTTACGATGAAAAATGCCTGTATCACAGGTTTTGATATTTTTGAAATAGGTATCCCTAAAAGTGATATTTCAACCAAAGCAGGATCTGCGTTCCTCAGAGATGAATCGTTAAAGGCAATTAAAACATCTCTGACCGAAACAGGCAGGACTTTTTATTCAAAAGAGATAGCCAATACCTGGTCGAACAGACTGACAGGTGATGCTATAACGGGACGAAAGAATACCAATACCAGTACCAATATTAAATCCGCCAATATCAGTGGCCTGAACAAAATTCAGGTTCCCTGTACGGAGATTACTTTAATAGAATCAGGGTTACTGGACCCTGTAAGGCTATATTCAATGAAACCAGTTAAATATTTGCAGAAATAACGATGAATTCATTAATTGATATGAAAGCAAAATCAGCAAAACAATTTGAGGTTTTTAAAGTCAGTTCATCTTTATTTAGACTACCAGTTTTAAAAATATTGGTTTTGATTTTTCTTAGTCTTTATGGTTGTACCCGGCAAGAAAAAACAGCTTGCCAAATCATAGGCACCCTGAGGGTGTCAACAGATAATCCACGTTATTTTGCCGACAGCACAGGTAAAATAGTATACCTTACCGGTTCACATACCTGGACCAACCTTGTGGATGCCGGTCCTGGTTATCCACCCGGGAGATTCGATTTCGACAAATACCTTGACTGGCTTGAGGCTTATAACCATAATTTCATTAGGCTATGGACCTGGGACATGTTAACGTGGCATTCGGGTAACTATAACCCTGACAATATTTTAAGTATTTATCCTCATCCATATGCCAGGACCGGACCAGGTGAGGCCACTGACGGCAAGCCGAAATTTGATCTTTTCAGATTCGATGACGAATACTTTGCGCGGCTTCGTGAAAGGATAGAAAAAGCAGGAAAGAGAGGTATCTATGTTTCAGTCATGCTTTTTGAAGGCTGGTCGATGCAATTTGCGACGGATGGATGGAAAAATCATTTTTTTAACCCTATGAATAATATCAATGGTGTAAACGGGGATATAAATAATGATGGAGTCGGACTCGAAATTTATACACTTGCAGATTCAACAATCACCGGATTGCAGGAAAGGTACACAAAACATGTTATTGATGTAGTCAATGAATTCGATAATGTACTTTTTGAAATATCAAATGAGAATCATCCTCCATCAACTGAATGGCAATACCACTTGATCGATTTTATTCACAAGTATGAAATGCAGAAGTCCAAACAACATCCTGTCGGAATGACATTTCAGTACAGGGGTGGAAGTAATGAAACCCTGTTTTTAAGCCCAGCTGAGTGGATATCTCCCAATAGTATAGTGGAAAATAAAGATGTAAGAAATAACCCTCCCGCGGCAACAGGGAAAAAAGTTATCTTATATGATACCGATCATATCGGAGGTATCTGGGGAAATCAGCCGTGGGTTTGGAAAACATTTCTGAGGGGAATGAATCCTTTGTTTATGGATACATATAACGGCATTTTTATACCAAATCCACCTGAAACAGACTGGGATCCTGTCAGGAGAAGCATGGGGTACACCAGAGATTATGCCAACCGGGTGAATCTGGTCATGACAATTCCGCATGACGAACTTTCCTCAACAGGATTTTGCCTTGCCTATCCGGGCAAGGTGTATATCGTTTACCAGGAAGTGCCGGATTCTGCATTTAAAGTGACAACGCAAAAGGGCAGATACTATTATGAATGGTTCAACCCGATGGCCGGTACAGTTTTTAATTCAGGTAAAATCAAACTCAGGGATGGTTTGATGGATTTCAAGGCACCTTTTTATGGAGATGCAGTTTTATATTTGAAAAGAATATCTCCTTTTTTCTGAGAATTAATTTAACCTGAAAAATTCATAGNNTTATGAATTAATCAGGTTAAAAACAATTTCCGGGGATCATTACCAGATAAAAATAAAGATCGCATCCACCTTTGATATTCATATTTTGATGAGAAAACAAACTTTGGAGTCTTTACTGATTCTTCACCTGATCTTCAGTGAAGCATGCTTATGAATAGAAGTGAAGCTGCAATGGCAGGAACTGAAGGACATCCTGAAAGGACACCTGGAGAATCTGATTACTTACCCGTGTTTTTGACGGTAATTGTTTGGGTGGATTTTGATCAAGGAAAGATCCCGTAAAACCATTACCCGATAGTCTGTGTTATCCATGCCAGAGAAATTCCTTATTTTTCTTAACCACGGGTTTACACGGAGGTTTACTGCAAGAAATCCGTGATAATCCGTGTCATCCGTGGTTTATTAAATAAGTCTCTTAAATAGTAATTGGTGTAAAATAATTATTGAATTTACGGAACGCGGAACGCATAAAATACTTCCTCTTGGTAATTATCTTTTTTTCAGTTATTTTTATTTCCGTTAACTATTAAGCCTATTCATTCAATACAATACCTGATGAACAGAAGGAAATTTATCAGCAAATCGGCTAAACAGATAGCCCTGCTCAATATTGCCGGTGTGGCGGCCTCATCAACTCTTACTGCATCAACTGCTCTGAACATGGACAGCAAAAAAATACTCCGGACCCCTGATGAACTCATATACCGTTCCCTGGGCAGGACAGGCATAAGGGTGCCCGTTGTGAACATGGGAGTGATGAACGCCAATAATCCCGGACTGGTAAGAGGGGCATGGGAATCAGGAATACGGCTCTTCGACACAGCCTGGGTCTATCAGAACGGCAACAATGAAAAGATGGTAGGGCAGGTGCTCCGTGAACTGAATATCAGAAGGGAGGATGTTATTGTTGCCACCAAAATACTCCTGCCCGATCCGGCTCCTTCAAGAGGCAGGGAGAGAAAAAAGATGTTCCTGGACAGATTCAGCGAAAGCCTGTCGCGACTTCAGATGGATTATGTGGATATATTGTATTATCATGATATACAATCTATTAAACAGCTTAATGACCGTTTCATAAGGGGTGCAATATCTGAACTTAAGGAACAAAAGAAGGTAAGATTCTCAGGCTTTTCAACCCATACCGACTGGCCGCCCCTCGTAACAGATGCTGCAAGAACCAGGTTCTACGATGTGATACTTTTATCGTTCAACTACGGGATGTACAACGACCGGAGAATATTTGACGCAATGAAACTGGCACACGAAGCCGGCATAGGTCTTGTTGCAATGAAAACACAGTGCCAGCAGGACTGGTACCTCAAAAACCTGCCGATTGAACAGACCAGGTATTATGAGGGAGCCCTGATGAATACGGCACTCTTAAAATGGGCATTGCGGTGCGAATATATAACCACTGCCGTCCCCGGTTTTACAAACTTCTCTCAGTTACACGAGGATATCGGAGTAGCATACGATCTTACTTACACGAACGAAGAAGAGGAGTTCCTCAACAACAGGCTGGTAAAGCAGGCCATTGCCTCAGTCTGCAGGCACTGTGGCTCATGTGTTGCAACATGCTCTCAGAAAGCTGATATCCCGTCGCTGATGAGATCACACATGTACACCTTTTCGTACGGCAATCCCCTGGCAGCCAGGCAGACACTGTCGCAGATACACCCGGGGAGGGGACTCGAGGCATGCAGGGATTGTTCAGTATGTACAGGCAAATGCAGGTTAATGGTCCCGATAGCTGACCGTATCAGGGAGATGAGGGACGTTTGGGGCTGAGAGCTTTAACTTATACCGTTTCTTTCCATAAGCATCGGAATTGTTGTAAATTTGTATGAAAAGGAGTGTTCCAGGCTGTACAATGTTGTATAATAATCCTGACATATTTATCGACTGGAAAGTCCACCTGATTAATGTATCCATACTTCTGACAATTCTTATCTGCAGCATAGTATCATGCAGTAAAGATAAAGATAAGGGGCATGACCGGCCACCGAAAGTGTCACTGACAGTTACAAAGGGTATCGGAATAGATGGAGTCCCGGCCACAGGATTGTATGAATTTGATACCGGAATGGTTGTTAATTACGGCTACCGCACGCTTGAGGGGTATGTTAACCTTGTTACAACACTTGACGGTAAAAGAGTACCTGATGAAGGCTCATTTAACATAAGGAAGAATAGTATCCTCAACAGTGAAGCCGAACTAAAAGTCTTGTGGAGATATAATACTCCTTATCCTGTATATTATTCAGTCCCTGCTATTGGTAATGATAATACAATTTATTTTACTTCAGGTTATTATGCAGACAATCCCGGCACATTATATGCACTTAATCCCGACGGTACCCTGAAGTGGTCTTTCACACATTCTACTGCATTTTTTTCTCCTGTGATCGGCAATGACGGAAATATTTATGTTCAGGACTTCTACAGTAAGCTTTATTCATTCAGTTCATCAGGTATGCTCAGGTGGAGTTATGACCAGTTCAGTCATAATCATTTTGAGAATGTGGGTCAAAGATGTCCTGCAATTGGATCGGACGGTACAATATATTTAGCAGGACGCGGCTTGCATGCCATCGATCCCGTGAACGGCAACTGCAAATGGATTGCCAATGACCTCCTCAGCGCCAAGGCATCTCCTTCAATTGGCCCCGACGGAACCATCTATGCTGTTTTCAGCCAGGACCTTGTTGTGGCAATGCATCCCGATGGTAGCGAAAAATGGAGCAATTCATTCACTTACCCGTGGGAAATGTCATTCACATCACCAGCAATTGATAATAAGGGTGTGATATATTTCGGAGTAGAAGCGCGGTACCAGGGTACCGATTATTCTGCCATCTATGCTTTCCATTGTGCCGACGGATCAATAAAATGGAAATATCCCGTGGAGGGTGAGAGGTTTGTCAGAGCTTCACCCGTTATTGATTCAAACGGCAATATCATAATCGCAACAAAGGCAAACGGGATGGACAAGCCTGCAGGGATTGCGGCTATCTCACATTCAGGACAAAAGATATGGAGCCATGAAATCGAGAATGTTCACCAGACCGATGATGATATATACAGTACCCCTTCAATTGATAACAACGGATTGATATACTTTTCAGCCGAAACCGGTTTCCTGTACGTCCTGAATCCCAATGGGACCCTTAACTACAAATACGAACTTCCTGTTTCAGTTAACTGGTCTTCGCCGGCAATTGCGTCTGACGGAACATTATATATTGGTGGAATGTATGGCAGTAACTGGAATGGGAGCCTTGTTGCTGTAAAGATCACCGGAACCGGCTATGCTTCCACTCCATGGCCTCGCTTCAGGCACGATAACCATAACAGCGGAAGATACTGAACTGATGAGTGATTCCTTCTTAAGATGCCGACTGACAAGGGACAGGTTAAATAAATACTAAAGCTAAGTTTATCTGCAAAGATTTGCTGGAAAACTACCTGAAATAAGAGGGAACCAAGAAATACTATTTCAACGAAACCAATTGCTCATACTAATGTTCCCTTAATGAGATCTTAACAGTTGAATAATACAACTCTGTCAGGCCTTCAAATCCGCTGTCGGTTCCGATAATGACCCACAGGTTCCCTGAACTGTCACTCTTTTTTTGAAGGGAAGACGGGCTTCCCCTTCTGATAAGGGCATAAACGGTTGTTGTATCCGCAACCCCGATATTCCCCAGTATCTCCACATCATCACCGCCATCGGTCTGAGCCCCCTTGTCGATATTCAACCGGTACCAGTTAATGTTATCAATAAAATTCACAGGTTCAGAATTTCTGGCACCTGCTTTTATTATCACGGCCTCTCCCGGCGGACCTCCAATCCCGACAGCATTAGTCGGAGCATTTGAGGCAAGTTCAATATCGAAAGTGATGGAATATGTCGTCAAAGGGGATAACCCGTTAATCTTTTTCTTGATAAACATGAACAGGTCATCGCTCCTGTTATGCCCCCTGATCCTGATGCCTGATTGCCGGGGAATGATGCTGGCCGGTAAAATCGAATACCCGTAGGACATTTCATAAAGGTTTAAACTGTCGTCCGGAGTCAGGTTTGCAGGGTAATCAGAATAGCCTGAAATCCAGCCTTCGGCATCAGATTCGAAAGTATAAGTGAATACTTTAGTACCTCTGTCTTTCGAACATGCATTCAAAAGCAATGCCAGTGCCAGCAGAATAAATGATCCTCTCATGCTCTTTATCTTACTATATGATTAATTGTCAAATAATTAAACGGAAATTACCAGGTATTATTGTGTGAGTAGTATGTTCTGACGCTTTTATCCGGACCCGCTAGCGAGGGAGCGAGGGCAGCTCATCAAATCCGGAAAATTCTGCTTAAGTTTGGGGTAAGAAAGAGAATAACAGCATCGATGAAAATAATACACCTTTCTGACCTTCATGTCGGGCATAAGGAGTGCGGTGAAAGGTTCCGCACCATCATCAGGAACATAAATTCATGTCTGCAGCCTGCAGAGGAGTATATAATTGTAGTAACAGGCGACCTGGCTGATAATGCCAACAAAACCGAACATAGGGAAGAAGCTGCGCAAAGCATCGAAGAGCTCGAAAACCACGGCTACAGGGTACTGGTTGTCCCCGGCAACCACGATTATGGCACCGGTACTATCGGCAATGTAAGGAATGTCAGACTCTTTAAGGAGAGATTTTACAACGATCCCGATATCACCTATCCAAAACTGGACACCATAAACGGTACAGCCTTCATTGGTCTCGACTCCACAGCAGAAGAACTCAACTGGCACGACAGGATCTTCGCACAGGGAGAACTAGGCAGGGGACAGCTCGGGCGCCTTCAAAAGATCATTAACGATCCGGCAATCAGCAAAATGATGAAGGTTGTTTACCTCCACCATCATCCTTTCGACTTCAAGATCGGCAGGCAACTGAAAGACAGTGATGATCTGAGGTCAGTAATAGAAAACCGGACAGATCTGCTTCTTTTCGGTCACTACCACCGCAGTAAAAAGGGAGCCTTGAAGGTTCACCTCGGAACATGGGGGATACCACGCTGTTACAACGCGGGCACCGCCACTCACAAGAACGGCAATCCCGGCTTCCACCGGGTGATCGATCTGTCCCGGCCTGATCCGGCGATGGATTATGACGGGGACTTCCTGTAAGGAGGACGGAAAACGGAAGCATTCTTCCGTCTTCCGTCTACTGACTTCGGTCTTATATGATTCAGGGTCCGGAGCGTTGAGTTAAGGGCAATGTTAAAAGTTCGAAAAAATATAATTCACGATTTATTATGTTAATTCGTTAATAAAAGCTGTATTTCACTATATCTTCAC
>DCVC01000129.1 GCA_002328625.1 Bacteroidales bacterium UBA2198 | reverse complement strand
GAGCGAGTAATGAAGGAAAATAAAAAGACTCTCATGCACTTCAGGGCATGAGAGAGTGCTATGGTCTGCAGGTTCCCCCGAATGGGATCACCGACGAACGAAGAGAGGAGGTAATCCGGTATTTTTAACTCACTTTGAGGGATTTGGCGTAAGTCGGAAGCATGATTCGTGATTTGTAATTCGTGAGTCTTGATTAGTGATTTTAAAAATCAAAAATCACAATTCAAAAATCACAATTCAAGAATCATACAACACTGTAACTTTCTGTTCCCTGCTCTGAGCTCTGAGCCCTTCCGCTGAAGCGGAACTGCGTTGCTTCGCTCCTTGTCTCACAACTCATTACTCATTGCTCACTACTCACAACTGCCCCGCAACAGCCTTTTTGTCTGCCTCAAGATTAATATATACCTTATGGTCATAGACAGGTTTTAAAGCCCAGGCTTTTTGAAGAAGATCCAAAGCCTCTGTATATTTCTCCTGCTTGTATAATCCCCAGCCTTTGGTGTAAAGATAAAGATAACCTCCAGGAGCTGAACCCTCTTCCTTTTAGGTTACTGCCATTGTGGTTTGATGTAGGTTGGATGTGCTTTGATAGCATTTCGAAGGCCTTGGTAATCACCCCATTTCAAATATACGGATTTTCGAAGGATTTGGTGTTTATCGATTAATCTGATTGCTTCTTGATAAATGCTTTGAGTCGATCCTAAGGTGAATGACTTTTGGAAACGTTCCCGTCTAATTAGTCCCTCTCTTAAATAGTATATCACTTCGGCAAGATAAGCAGCCACTTCATGAGTTATATCTGTAGTCTTCGTGCACTTGTGATGATGAAGTAGTGCGTGGATTGATTCATGTAATATTGTTCCCCTATCTGGATTATCAGATTTAAAAAACAAAGTGTTGCTGAGATAATCAAATTCACCACTTGATTCAAGAGAGGCATCTACCCTAACAGCAATGCTTCCCTTCAGAACTTGTCTTCCAATTTCAGCAAGTTCCGGGCCATTTACATTGGCACCTTGCAACGAGAAACTGAAAGAGCGAATTGCTGATTCGTGGAGTATTCTTCCTACGTGGTCGCGTAACTTATTATTGTTCATTGATTTACATTTTTCTAATTGTGATGAAGTGCTAAAATTAAATCTACTGCCAAAATCAATTATCAAATACAAAGTTACACCAGCAAAAAGCCAAAGTCAATTTTATTTTTACTGTTAACAATTATTATTGAAGCTCTCCCGTGAGGGATCACCGACGAACGAAGAGAGGAGGTAATCCGGTATTTTTAACTTATTTAATGGATATGGCGGAAGGGCGTAAAGGTGTAGCGGCGCAATGCCACCTTTGCCACCTCCTTCGCTGAAGCTTCGGAGGTCGAAGAAGGCTACGGTGGCCAAATGACGTAACTTGAGGAGCGATGTGACTTAATCCCGACAACCTGAGGTACGAAGGTTCGTCGGGAGGCTTAGAGGTATAGAGGCATAACGGCACAACGGCGGAAGTGGTTTAAATCACAATTCAAAAATCATACAACCCTGGAACTTTCTGTCCCCTGCTCCCTGCTCTGAGTCCTGTGCCCTGAGCTGTAAAGAGCAGTTGGCAGCTGGAAAAAGGCAGACCAGACGCTCTGAAATGAAGAATGCATAGTATCGCTTTTATAAAAACGGCTGCGTCACCCTTCACTCAGGAATAGTTATTATTTCAATATCGAATAAGGAATTATCAAGTGTCAGGAAATTATTCCTGAGCATCGGGATAGTCAACTTGTTAACAACAATTTTCCCTGAATATATGGAAGTTATATTATAGGTATGACCTGACAATTTCAGGTTCTCAACTCTGCCTCCCTTATGGGTGTAATCCGTTCTGTCGATGAACAATATCCAGTTTGTGTTATGAAAATAATTATTAAGACGTAATGCCGTATCTGATTTAAATTCAACAGAATAGCACCTGTTGCCCTGAAATCTGACCCTTTTGGCATTTTTATTCATTTTGAGACCCGAGTTCTCCAATTCCAATAGTAAACCCCCGAACTGCACAGCAGTATGATGCTGTTTCCACAGTTCAATTTCTTCACTATTAATTTCATCCTCTTTATATGCCTTCAACAGAGTATTAGTTTCATTATCGCGGATCTCCTGATAATATTTCCCGTTTTCAAATCCCCTGATTAACCTTTGATTGCCCGAAACAGTTGATTGTCTGTAACTGTCATTATAATTGTTAATTTCAATTAATTCATCATATTCGCTGTCTGCCCAAATGCTTCTCATTCTGATCTTGCCTTGATAGGTTGACCAAACGGCAAGCGGATCAACACAAGCAATGGCTTTATGGATTACGACACTACTTTTGGGTCCTTTAGAAATCAGGTACAAAACAGAGACGAGAACTAAAGAAAGAAGAAGAGATAATCCTGTTAACATAACTTTGCGCGGGAATGGCCTTGATATTCTTTTATCCCGGCTAATCTTTATCCTTTCTGTTATTTCACTGCAGGACTCTTCCGGTGTTGATACTTCCGGCTGATTATCAGATGCATCCTTAAGCCCGTTTATGATATCCTGAACTGAATATGCTACTTTGTTGATCTGGTCGCGATAATAGGTTTTATTCAGGTTTTCATGGGCATGATCCTCATTTGCCCTCAGGGGCCTGTTCACACCGGCAGACTTATAAATAAACTCAATGCCCCGGAGTGCACCGCCCAATAACGATTCACATAATCGGATATCTTCCTTATTCAGGTCATAAATCCTTATCGGGAGCACCCTTGAAGCGATATTCCCTCCCGGCAGCTTTGTCTTCATGCCAAATCGATCACCTGATGCCAATTCAACAAACCTGGTAAACTCATTCTGCCATGCAAATGAATTTGGATCACAATATGTTCTTGAAATGATGGGAATAAAGATCAGGCATTTAAGCTTTTCTTTCAATGAGTCTCCGACATCATGTGTCTCCAGGAGCCCGTCGTGCGGACTGATGTCAAAATAAACGCTGATATCTTCCTTGAAAGTAGCTTCAAGTTCCTTTTTCAGGTTGTCGACAAATTCCGTTACCCAGCCGTCGTATTTGTTGTCCTTCTGGCGGTAGCTGATGAAGATGTCGTTATTATATCCTTCGATTATGCTTGGCATATGAGGTATATTTCACTATCAAAGTTACGCTATCCTGATACCAAAGTCAAGTGAGGGTCAGATTAAAGGAATAAAGAATATACGGTGCTGATTTCCGAGGGCTTCAACGTATTTCAAATAAAGTTCTTATTGAATCTCATAATCAGTGTACTTATCAATAATTTTTCCATATTTGTGGATCATATACAAAAATATTTCCAAAGTGATCAATAACATATAATGGTTTATTATTGGTACACGAATATTATATTATTGATGCCGAAGTTGTATGGAATATTATAACCATAGATATCCCAATACTCAGAGATCAAATAATCTCTTTACTAAATAATTTTAGCGAATAGCTTATCCGATCTTCAACTGAGAGGTCCTCCGATGCACCAACTCATCTTCCGCTTCGCGGAACTGCGTCGCTTCGCTCCTTGTCTCACAACTCATTACTCATCTCTCACTACTCACAACTGTCCCGCAACAGCCTTTCTGGCTGCTTCGAGGTGAAGATATACCTCGTGGTTGTAAATGGGTCTTGCCTCCCAGCTTCTTTCAAGCAGTTCAAGCGCTTCATTGTACTTCCCCTGCTTGTAGAGTCCCCAGCCTTTGCAATCGGCATAATAGAATTCATCAAGCCCCAAGCCTGATGCCTTTTCAATCATCTCAATGCCTTCGTTTACATTGCGGTCTGAATCAATAAGGAAATACGCAAGAGCATTCAAACGCCATATATTTTGAGGCTCCAGTGAGAGTGCCTGACGATAGAACCATTCCGCTTTGTCAGGTATCCCTGCCTGCTCATAGATGCCGGCAAGATTATTCGCTATCGCCGCCTCAGATGCCTTATTCTCTTTACGAAGGGAAACGTATCTGTCAATATATTCACCGGCTTTCTTTGCCCTGCCCTGAGATAATGCCAGTATGGCCTGCCTGTATAGTAATAATGGTTCCCCGGGAAAAATCTGCTCCGCCTTTTTGTATAGTCTTTTCTCTTTTTGGTATTGGCCTGTTTTATGGTATGCCAGTCCGAAGTTTGTATAATTAAAAACCCAGGGAGGTTTCATATCCCATCTATCATATATCTCCAGGGCTTTTTTAAAAGCAGGTATTGCCTTGTCAAACTGGTAAAAGCCATTGTGATTTAATCCCAGCATATAATAAATTGGTGGTGCCTGAGCATCATATTCCAGGTATTGTGTCAGATACTTATTTTCTTCATGATATGTTTCATAGTATACAGCGTGTAGCCAGTTTGCAATAAGTTTCTGTTGCATGGGCAACATATCCCTCATCCTGTAAGCCCTGAGAGCGTTTATCCGGGCTTGACTATCCATCCCCTGACTTGAATATGCCATACTTAGCATTACGCTTGCAAAAATAAAACCTGAATCGATTTCTATTGCTTGGGACAACCAATTAATTGCAGTAACATAATCTCTTTTATAAAAAGTATTTAGTCCATAGATGTAGCATTTGTACGCTTCAGGAGAACTAGTAGATACAGAGATCTTAATAAAGGGAGAACTTTCCTTTTTTAATCTGGTTAATATAAGAAAATTACTTACCATCCCTGAAAGGGAATCAGCCATATGGAGTATATTATCAATGTTTCCATCCAGCTGAAATGACTTCAGTATCCCTTCCGTTTTTGAGTCAACCAGTTTTGCGGTTAGTCGTATTGTTGTACCTATTTGATTTATACTACCATGTATAAAAACATTGGCATCAAGTCTTTTAGAGATATTCCTGGCAATGGAGGGCGTGATTGAAGCATAGTTCGTGATGTCATTATTCTGAAGCAGCGTAATGACCGATTGTGTTTGCCTGACTTTCAGGGCTTCAGAATTCGATAATGAAGTGATCAGGTTATCCTGTATCATTTCCTGCCAGAAATTCCTGCGGTCATCATTGGTCAGATTCTGAAACGGCAGAACAGCAACAGAGATCTCTCCTTTTGACCTGTAATATTCCAGCCTGTCCTTCTTTAATATTTTCGGATATAAAAATATCCCTGCAACTACTAAAATCGCTGCCAGAGAAAAAATCGAAATCAGGTTCTTCTTAGGCAAAACAGCAGTTTTAACTGTTTCAGGTATTCTTTCTTCTTTTTCCGTTTCATAATGTTGCGCTTTGACTTTCAGTTTATCTTCTGCGGCCGGGACAGTTTCCGTTTTCATTCCCGTTATGATATCTTTTATCGCACGGGCCACTTTGTTGATCTGGTCGCGATAAAATGTCTTGTTCAGGTTCTCATTCGGATGATCTTCGTTTTGAAGCAAAGGCCTATTTACACCTGTAGCTGTTCTGAAAACAAAATCCATTGCCCGCAGTTTTGATCCCGTCTCTTTTTCAAACAGCTTCACATCTTCCTCTTCAATATCGTGTATCCTGATTGGAAGAACCCTGCTTGCAAAGTTACCGCTCCTGAGCCTGATATCTTTTCCAAAGCGATCCCCGCCGGCAAACTTAATGAAAGGCAGAAACTCGTACTGCCATGCATAGCTTTGCGGGTCACAATAAGTCTGGGACAGGATCGGAATGAAAATAAGACACTTCAGTTTACCTTCAAGACTCTTGTCTACATTATGCGTCTCCTGCAGGCGATCGTGCGGATTCTCATCAAAATATACTGAGACGTCCTCCTTGAAGGTACCCTCAAGTTCTGTCTTTAGCGTTTCAATGAATGTACTTACCCATCTGTCGCCTTTATTGTCTTTCTGGCGGTAGCTGATGAAGATGTCGTAGTTATATCCTTCAATTATGCTTGACATCCGATGGTTATTAGTTTCACTTTAATTAGACTATATTGAAAAACGCACTGGTACATCCAACTTTAGAACATACTGATAAATCGACTCTTTACGGTAATTTCTTAATCATATCACCAAATTGCTGGATCGTAAACGCTCTGATGGTGGTTGTTCTTACAAAACCAAGAGAACTTAAGGCGAGATTGAATGTGGTAGCGGCTTCATCGCTGGGTGCTTCTCCAACACCTATATAATCATATTCTCCTAAAGTTGCATAAAAGCCTATTAATTTCCCGCCCATCTTTTCAAACACTTTTAGACCATCTTCAATTCTTTTTGGTGCTTCTTTCAGATCTTTTGCTCCCTGATCTGTCAGCTTCATTAATGTAATATATGTATTCATCTTGGCCTCCTTTATTTAAATTTTTTACAGGATGGGACCAGTGCGTG
>DCVC01000115.1 GCA_002328625.1 Bacteroidales bacterium UBA2198 | reverse complement strand
TAAACGCCAACGCCAGGTTCGAGTTCAATAAATCGTTTGGTGACTTCTCTTTCAATGGATCTCTGGGAGCTGAGTATAACAGTTATAACGGACAATACCGTTCCACTTCCGTTGCAGATCTTATTATTCCGGACCTCTATTCGGTAAGTAATGCGGCTGTTCAGGCAACAACAGCTTTGAGTGAAACTCATACTGAATTGCAGAGTGCATACGGAACTGCAAACTTTGGTTTCAAGAACTGGTTATTCCTTGACCTGACCGGAAGAAATGACTGGTCATCCACGCTGCCAATAGATAATAATTCATATTTCTATCCCTCAGCATCTCTATCCTTCATTCTTACTGACGCCTTCGGTATCAGATCCAATGCTCTTTCTTTCATCAAACTGAGAGGAAGTTATGCCGAGGTAGGCGGTACGGCAGGAGCTTATGCACTACAGGGTGTATATAGCGCCTGGGATCCATGGGATGGCAATCCTGCTCTTGGATATACAGGTACAATTCCTCCTCTGGGGTTGAAACCTCAAAGAAAAAGGTCAAAGGAAGTAGGTATTGAGGTAAAACTATTCCAGAACAGGGTGAGCTTTGATGCAAACTTCTATAAGGAGAATACTGTCAACCAGATCATGAACATTGCAATCTCACGAACAACCGGTTTCTCGAGCAAAACCATCAATGCCGGAAATCTGCAGAATTCAGGAATTGAGATTCAGGCTATGATTATCCCGGTTCAGACTCCCAATTTTTCATGGGATGTAACCCTTAACTGGTCAACAAATCAGAATAAGGTTGTGGAACTATACGAAGATATGAAATATCTCGATCTTTACAATGCAGGCTGGAACGCCAGAGTATATGCCTTCCCGGGTAAAGAATATGGAACACTCTGGGGATATTCAATCGTACGGGAAAATGCCACTCCGGTATATTTTGATGAAGAAAAGACTCAGCTTTCACATATAATTTACTCAGGTCGTCCGGTTGTCACAACTTCTGGAAGATATATCCGCTCAAATGCCAGGACTGATCTGGGTAATGTTTATCCCGACTGGTTTGGAGGGGTCAATAACTCATTTACCTATAAGGACTTCAACTTCAGTTTCCTTGTTGACTTCAGGAAAGGCGGCGTCATATTCTCAGTTACCGATATGTTCGGAAAATATACAGGTATACTTGATGAAACAGCCGCAATCAATGCCAACGGTAAAAACATAAGAGATGCCCTCGCTGATGGAGGAGGTATACTTCTGGAAAATGCAGTTTATGGCAAACTCAAAGCTGATGGTACAGTTCAATTTATTGACAAATCAGGAGCCAATGTTGATTCTCCTGTAATGAACACCTCATACTCTGATGCAGGGCTGTTCTACTATGGCTATTATGGCAAGAATGAACTCTCAACATTTGACGCAGGCTTTGTTAAACTGCGCGAAGTATCAGCAGGCTATTCTTTCAATAAAATTGCCTTTCTGAACAAGATCGGTGTCAGGAATCTTAACCTGGCTGTTGTGGGACGCAACTTGTGGATTATCCATAAGAATACTCTGGATATTGACCCGGAAGTCAGCTCAGGCGCCGGTAATACTTCTGTTGGGGCAGAAACCAACACTATTCCTTCGACCAGATCTTATGGTTTCAATATCAGGCTTGAATTCTAAACTATAATGCATCTAATTATGAAATACTTAATGAAAACAAAAAATATAATTATCGGATTGCTCATCGTAATTGGTCTGCTGTCAGCCTGTACCAAAGATTTTGAAGAGCTAAACACCAGCCCGAACAGTCCGGTCGACGTTCCTGCCATTAATATCTTCACGCATGCCCAGATAAGTTCAATATGCAATGAAATGGGTGGATGGATACAGCATACATATCTTGGTGTATGGTGCCAGCAGTGGTGTAAGATACAGTATATTGATGAGGACAGATACATGCCTCGTGATATGTCAGGTTATTTCAACGAACCATATGTAAATGCCTTGAAAAACCTGAGTATTGTAATTAAAAAGACCACGGAGGATGGCAACAACAGACTTCTGGCTGCAGCAAAGGTTATGAGGGTATGGAACTTTATGTACCTGACTGACCTGTTTGGAGATGTTCCCTATACAGAGGCCCTTCAGGGTTTTGATGCTGACGGAACACTTTACCCCAAATATGACTCACAGCAGAGTATTTATACTGCCCTTCTGACTGAGCTCGAAGAAGCCAATGTTCTTCTGACGGGAACAACAATTAACTTTGGCTCAGGTGATATTGTCTTCGGAGGCGATCCCGTCAAATGGAGAAAGTTTGCTAATTCACTCAAGCTGAGGTTATTAAACCGTGCTGCCGGAACGCCATATACTTTTACATACGATATGGCCGGCACTCAGCCTGATGTCACAACGAATCCTGGTGCTGCTGCACTGGCAAATGCTGATGCAGAAATAGCAAAAATACTTGCCAGCCCGTCGCAATATCCTATTTTTGAATCGAATGATGACAATGCAAAACGGGTTCACCCCGGACTTCCCTGGAGAAATCCTATTTATAACACACTTTATTCAAGAAAGGACCAGGCTATTTCCGAAACCATGGTTGACTGGCTGAAAGAAAGAGTTGACCCCCGGATTCATATCTATGCCCAGCCGACACCTAATTCAATAGCAACGCCTCCTCTGAATTACGTTGGTTTCCAGAATGGACGGGCTATCACTTCAGCTCCCCAGCCGTCAATTTCCCTGCTTGGAACAAAAATAGCATTCACTGAAACTGCACCGGTTTATCTGTTGTGTTACGATGAAGTCCAGCTGATTATAGCTGAGCATCATTTAAGAGGAGGTCGCGATGGCCAGGCAAAAAATGCATATGAAGAGGGTATTGCAGCTTCAATGGAACGATGGGGCCTTAACGACGGAGGTAGTGTATCCCCGTCATGGGGTGATGCTTTTAGTATTACTACCGGTACAACTTCATTCCCGGTCGACTACTCAGCATATCTTGCACATCCCCTTGTTGACTGGGCTGCTGCTGCGGATGACGCACATAAATTCCAGCGTATAAATGAACAGAAATGGGCCGCAATGTTCGGACAGGGCGTACAGGCTTACAGTGAAGTAAGAAGATCAGGTTTCCCTGCAAGAATGTTTGAGTATGAGCTTGAGGGAGCATACTATCCGAATCTGGGCCTTCCAATACGACTGCAATATGCCCTTCAGGAAGAGACATATAACACAGATCAGCTTGCGGCTTCAAAATCAGCTCAGAAAGTTGAGGTATCCAATGAAGGGATGTTCAGCACTAATGGAACTCAAAGCCAGATGTGGTGGCATACCAGAAAGAACCCGATTCCGATCGAAACGGATGTTCGGTAAGAATTTAAATTGTTGAATGATTCTTGAAGAGACGCCCAATTTGGGCGTCTCTTCTTTTTTTAATATTATTCTAGTAACTTTGATAATTATTTAATTGCTGTGGACATGAAAAGAATGGTACTCTATGCGGGAATCTTTTTTATCCCTTTGTTTACCCCAGTTATCTTTGCACAGGATGAATGTAATGTGCTGTTATCAAGGATTGGCGTTTTGTACAAGGGAACCTGTAAAAAGGGACTGGCTGATGGCTACGGAGAAGCAATCGGCGCTGACCATTATATTGGTGAATTCAAAAAAGGCTACCCTGAAGGGACGGGAACATATACCTGGCAGACAGGTGAAAAATATACCGGTGAATGGAAAAAAGGACTCAGAGACGGAGAAGGGGAGTATACTTTTAAATACATGGACAAAGACACAGTCATCTTCGGAGAGTGGAAGGAAGATAAATACATAGGGATTAAGATCCCGGATCCTTATATTATTGAATACCGGAACGGTATCGGAAGGGTTTCGTGCATTAGGGTCGGTGACAGGCCTTATGTCAAATATGTGTTTTCCCGCGGCGGTGTAGGTAATCTGATGCTTCAGGGTAGCTCGGGTACAGAGAATATAATCACCTCTTTTACCGGCTACGAACAGGTTAATTTCCCTTTTAAGGGCACAGTAAAATTCAGTGCCCCGAATTCCTGGATGACTTCAATGATTTATTGTGAACTGCGGCTGACTATTAATCAGCCTGGCGCCTGGGTTGTGACAATATCGTTTTAGATAGACTACAGGGGCGTTGCATGCAACGCCCCTGAAACATTATTCCACCTTCAAACCCACCAGTTCCAGCCTTGTAGCTGTTACCCTGATAACTTTTATTACCAGATTCCTGATCCTTATTATTTCATTGCATCTTGGGATACTGCCATGGTAAAAAAGTACCATACCAGCCAGAGTTTCATAATCATCCTTCTCGGGCAGATCCAGATCGTATTTCTCATTAAGGTAATCAATCTCAAGACGACCTGAAAGAACATATTCTTTATCACTTATCACTTTTTCGGTTAGCTCATTGACATCATGCTCATCCTCAATATCACCGACTATCTCTTCCAGAACATCTTCAATAGTTACCAGCCCCGAAGTTCCTCCGAATTCATCAACAACCAGAGCCAGATTCCTCTTTTCCTCCACAAATAATTTTAAGAGCTTGTTTGCTGCCATCGTTTCAGGTACAATTGCAAGTTTTCTTATGTGTGATCCTATATCAGGAGGATTTTTAAAAATATCTTTCAGTTCGAAATAACCGATAATATTATCAATGGTGTTCTGATAAATAAGTATCCTTGAATGTCCTGTTTCGATAAATTTCTCCCTTAGAGATTCAACAGAGCTGTTCAAATCGACAACTTTAATCTCTGTCCTTGGCACCATGCACTCCCTGATTCTGACATTCGAGAAATCCAGAGCATTCTGAAAAATCCTGATATTATGATGATATGGCGCTGATTCTTCCGAGCTTTGCCGGCTCAGGTTAACAAGATGATCAAGATCAACTTTGCTGAAAATCATATTCTCCTGCTCTTTTTCTCCTTGTTTCATGCCGGTGATAAGCCTTAAAAACAAGTTTGAAAAAGCAAGGGTAAATTTGCTAATCGGATAGAAGAGATAGTAGAAAAACAAGGCAGGTACGCTTAAAAGTTTAAGGAAAAAGTTAGATGAGATAATAAATACTGTCTTTGGCAGAAACTCGGCTACAAACAAAATTATAGCCGTTGAGATAAATGTGTTAATTATCAAAACCAAAAGATCGGACCTAAGGGCAGGACTTAAAACAGGGCTTAATAGTTTTGAGAAGAAGAGACCATAAACAACAAGGGCAATATTGTTCCCGATAAGCATTGTGGCAATATACTGGCCGGGATTACGTGTAAAAAAATTAATTATTCCCGATCCGAAGTGCCCCTGCTTCCTGTCAAGCTCAATCCTTAACCTGTTTGAGGATACAAATGCTATTTCCATGCCGGAGAAGAATGCAGAAAGAATTATTGCAAGGAATATGATCAGGATTCCGTTCATGAAACAAATTTAACTCTTTTTCCTCTGTTTATGTCGCACCCATGCAAAGAGAAAAGAGATAATGGCCATCAGTGCAAGGATCAGTATCCTGTTGGAGTAACCATGTACCAATACTGACCTTATCCCGGCTGCAATACATAGAATCCCGGTGATTATCCAGACTATTTCAATTATCAGGAGATACTTTCTGCTCATCACTTACATAAAAAGTTGCTGTCACATTCTTGATTTTCCGTTTCGAAAGCTTCCGGTTATATTCGAATCCTGTTCCCATGGTTATCTGATCTTCATCCGTTATCCTGACGAACCTGTCAGTGTAGAAAAGATCTTTTTGCTGATCCCAGAACATTAGTTCAGTCTCAATTTTATCCTTTTTTTCATTTACGGCTACAACACTGTCCCTTAGCTCCCATAAATCTTTGCTGTCGAAGTACTTCGCATATTTTGAGGTTACGTAAGCCACAGGATCTTTCTGCCCGTTATAAAAATAGACTTTTATTCCTGATTTGAATTCAGTATATGGCGATTCGGTCTTCTCATATTTCTCAAGCACAGGTGCGGACATTATAAGTCTTACCCGACCGGAATCTGTGTATATTGTCTCGAAATTTCTGACAGTGACTGAAGGTAAGGTCAAAATGTCAATTTTCTGAATCGTGGCTATCTTTTTTTCACAGGAATACAAGCTAAATACCACAGCAAAAACAGGTATTATTATAAATTGAATTCGCAAATTTAAAGCTGAGGTCTTCACCGCCGCAAGTATTTCTGAAACAAAACTCAGGCCAAATATAGCGTTTAAATTTATTCGTATTTGCGTTTGATGAACCAGAAATCGTATAAGCTGAGACTGGCCCCGACCGTAAAATAGTTTTCAATATGAAGGTTGTTTTCAAATGAACCTTTCTTCCTCGTGAAGTCCATGAATACGTTAATCTTTGATAGCGTGCGTTTTAAAGGTATTCCGGCACCAGCTGTGATCCCCGATTCCTTTATTTGTTCCCCATTGATTACAAGATAATTATCAACCAAGCGCACACCCAGCCGGTATTCAATTCTTTTTATATAATTGAAATTTGAATATTTTTCAGGAATAAATTCCACCCCGAATAACCACGATTTCGTATCCGCAAGAAAACCAATTTGTCCGGGGATTTTAGCGTCTGACCATTTTGTCGAAATGTAATCAGCACCTGCAACAAGTTTATTTTTCTTTCCAAAAGTTAAACCGGTTCTGAAACTGCCCGGAAGAAAGACTTTTGAGGAATTGTCACTTGTATATGATAAAGTATCCTTACTGCCGTATGAGGAAAAAACATATGAGATGTTTTCGTAGGTTGATTTAAAATTCTTACCTGAGGTGAAAGAGAATCCGGCAGTTATAAAAAGATCATTTTTTAAAAATGCATTGTACTGAACCCCATAATCGAAGTTAATCCCGCTAACCTGCAGCTGTTCTGTAGTGTTATTATGAAACATTCTGTCATAATCATCAAACCTGAACTGGTTTATCCTTTTAACCTGTCCGAAAAGAATCGACATATTGATACCTGCTGAAATGTTCTTTGTAAGGTTAATCCCTGTCCCTGCAAACAAATTTGTAAAGCCTCCCTCACCTCCATGATAGGATGTATATCCCCCCGAAATAGGATCATAATCAGGATCCCCCTCCTTCACGCTCTGAGAAATTTTATAATATCCGTTGCTGAGAGGTACAAGCCCTATGGCGACACCTAAACCCTTTATCACCGGAAAACCCATGAGAAGATGGTCAAAATTAACATCATCAGAAAAGTACTTTGATTCTCCGTCCGACAAGATATTCATACTATAATCGATCCCGAAATCGAAAACAAAGGAATTGGTATCAATACTGCTGTAAGAAGCAGGATTATGAAAATATATTGAATTGTTGTCACGCATGGCAACTCCCATGCCACCCATTCCGAGACTTCTGAATGAGCCGGCCGGTTCGAGCATCCCAAGATTGAATCTTGAATACGGGGAATTGACAAGCTTTTGTCCGGAGACAGAAAAGCTAAAAGAGATGATTAAAAGAATAATTATTAATAAGTGTTTATTTCGCATTACATTCCAAGATATAATTCAAACCATCAATGACCAAATCGGGCAGGAGACTGACTTGATGGTTAATTTTTCCCTTAAGAAATTCCCCGTCACCGCCTGTGAGAATAACTTTGATCTGGGAATATTTTTTTTCAAACGTGCGAATATACTCATTTATTTCATATATCACTCCGGTAACTACGCCTGCAATTATTGCGTCAGCCGTGTTCCTGCCCGGGAAAGTAAAAATATCTGACGGAGTTACAAGCGGCAACCTCCCTGTAAATTTATTCAAAGCTTTAAATCTTATACTCAGCCCCGGAGAAATATTGCCTCCTTTATAAGTCTTTCCGATCAGGAATTCATATGTTATGGCCGTTCCTGCATCTATTATAAGTATCTCAGCACCCGGAAATGAAAGAAATGCTCCTGCAGCTGCTGCTATCCTGTCGGGACCAAGTGTCTCAGGAGTGTCATACTCAATGCTGAAAGGAAGCCTTGACCGGTACGACAGATAATGTACATATGGAATACGCGCTGTCAATAGATCAATAGTTTCATCTGATGTGGTCTTTGCGGATGAAACAATAGCATTTTCAATCTTATAGGCTGACAGCCTTTTTTCAAGCTCCTCGTGGCTCAGTTTTTCTGCTCTTATAAGAGCCTTTTTTACACTGTTCTCGTAAAGAGCAAGCTTTTTGGCTGAATTGCCAATATCTACTATTAAATTCATAAAGGGAGCGATAAAAAGCAAATGTAATAAAAAGTGCCAGAAGTCAGAATAAAAAACCAGCCAGGCCGAAATAAATTTACCCTTCCTCAATTCCTTCCGGGAATGAACCATCTCATCCGTCGACCACTTCAGGGAATAGATTAATCCATCCATTAATCCGTTTAAAGAATAAATTAACCCATCCCCCAACCCCATTGCCGTAAACTTAAGAGTTAAT
>DCVC01000293.1 GCA_002328625.1 Bacteroidales bacterium UBA2198 | reverse complement strand
CAGGCATGCTGATCCACCAGGCAACGGCCGGAAAAAGAAACCATAATCCTAAAATTGGCCAGACCATTAAAAGTATGAGTGGAAATAAAATCTTAAGCAAAATTGCTGAAACGATAGCCAGGAAAGGTGATATCAACATTGCCCGGTATGATTCAATCAGTGTAAACCTGCCATGGGATGCAGTACTTGCCATTGAATTCCATTCGAGAAGTCGCTTTTTTGAGATAATCAATCTCCAGCATGTTACCAGGATAGCCTTCATGCTGTAAAATGCTTCATAAGGAAGGCTCATCAGGATAAATGCAGACTGCGATATTTGCCGGACAGCCAGGTCCCGGGATGCCTTAAAATGTTGTACCAGGTTAACTTCCTCAGGCTTCTGAAACACGTAAACAACATAGGAAATTAATGAAGGAATAAATATAATTCCGATCACAACCAGAGTCCAGAACCATGATGAGCCTAAAACAATCCAGCCTGCCAGCAAAAGTAATGTCAATGCAAAAGGAATAAGGCTTCTCCTGAGGTTATCCAGGATTTTCCACCACGATAAAAGGGATAGCGGATTTTTTCGGGAGGGACCATTTATCCTGGGCAAGACCGGAAATAACCATGGAATTAATTGCCAGTCTCCTCTTATCCAGCGAGATCTGCGGGCTACGTCTGTCTTGTAACGTGAAGGATACTCCTCGAACAGGAGTACATCGCTGATCAAACCGGATCGGGCATAACATCCTTCAAGAAGGTCATGGCTCAGTATTCTGTTTTCCGGGAAACGGTCCTTGAGAGATTGTTCAAATGAGTCGACATCGTATATCCCTTTGCCTATGAAAGACCCTTCTCCAAAAAGATCCTGGTAGACGTCCGATACAGCCCTGGTATAGGGATCTATTCCTGGCTCATTACCAAAAAGCTTTGCATATTTTGAAAGGTTTGTTCCGGGTAAACTGACAGCAACCCTTGGTTGAAGTATCGTGTATCCGTCTGTAACACGTTGTTTTTTTGCATTGTATTCCGGTTTGTTCAGAGGATGTGCCATTGCCCCGATAAACTGTCGGGCAGAATCACGGGGCAATTGCGTATCAGTGTCCAGTGTAATCACATATTTGATATTTCTTAGAAACCGTGTATTCCCAATGATTACTGAAAACAATTCTTCAGGGCCTCCGCGCAGCAGAGCATTTAAATCTGAAAGCTTTCCCCTCTTTCTTTCATAACCCATCCATACCTTGTCAGTTGGATTCCACTTTCGCGGACGATGGAAAAGAAAGAAGGTATCACTGTATTCTCCCTTATATTTTTCGTTTAAATCAGTAATTTTTTTGCTGATCAATTTTATCAGTTGATCATCTTCCTCCAGTTTCTCATGTGCTGAATCTTTAAAATCTGTCAGGAGCCCGAAATGCAGGTATTTGTCCCGATTTGCCAGAAAACGAACCTCCAGGTCTTCCGCCAGATCTTCAATATTCTGATCGTTGAACAGCATGGAAGGAACAATAACCATCGTTCTTGATTCCGGCGGTATCCCTTTTGAATAATCCAGTCGTGGCAACGGAAAAGGATTAACAAACATTGTCGACAACCAGTTCACAATAGCTATTGCCAGGTAACTGGTACAAAGTGCCAGCAGGAAACCAAGGAGCCAGAGCTGCCAGGTTCCTGTTCCATTACTCTGAGCCTTTTCCAGCAGGCACCAGCAGAAGAAAGCTGTTAACAGAATTATCGAACCCAGATAGATCAAAAGGGGAACCCGGGCAATCAGTCTGATTACTATGGATTTAATTGTCCTTTTTGATTTTGCAAGGTGTTCAAGCCGGGAAAGCCCTTTGCCAATCAGATAAAATCCTACATGAGCTCTGCGGTCCTGCTCGCCATTCAGTTCAGCTCCGTTTTTTGCCAGGTCTATTGCTTTCTGAGCCACTTCAATCTCAGAAAAATTACTCTTTTTTGCAATCCTTTCTATAACATGACGATAATGGTCTCTTGTCTTAAAATCCATGAATGCGTATGCATCTACAGGGTCACCTCGCAGGACATTTTCCACATGACTCATCGATTCAACGAATTCACGCCAGTCCAGCGAACTCAGGAACCGAAGGCTGCCAATGCTGTTACTTATCGAAACCTGATCAGCAGCCTGTTGCTGGTTTCCGTACTGAATCAACTGTACTGTTGTCTGGTTTGATTCGGAGAGACGTTGTTCAATCCATGTCAATGGAAAAGCAAGGGCCGGACTTTGCCCCTGCAAGCGTCTGACAAATTCGGAGACGAAGGGTGTCGACATGGGAGGATCTGACCTTGCCATATCAGCAATTACAAGGATCAGACTCTTCGGATCATTTTCAGCTGTTTTTATCATTTTATCCGCCCATGAATCTGCCAGGTCCCAGTCCAGTCTTCCGGCAGCCACCCTCACTGCAACACGTCGCAGGTTCTCAATGAGAGCTAATCGCAACATAATGGGAATAGCCCACAATTCACCAAGTTTCAGTGGATTGATTGTCTGATACGCCGTTACAAAACGACGCAGGCTTTCCGGATCAATATGTCCCTCTCCATGAGAGATTATCTCCTTTGCAATATCATAAACGCGGGGAAGTCCGGCAGACGGACCATTGAGCAGACGCGGAAGTTCCTTGCTATATTCCTTCGGCAAATGTCTTCTTCCTGTACGTATCTGTTCTTCAATCAGATAAAAATTATCAAGCAACCATTCACCGGCAGGTGTAATTTGCCGGCTGGCTTTTACTGCCTCTGATATGAGGTCATGTACTTCAAGCAGTATGGCTTCATTTTCTGCGAGACGGGAAAGAAGATGCTGTTCAGGTTCAACTTTTGGCCCCGGGAGATGCAAGCCTGCCAATATGCTGCCATATTGCTCCATCTGTTCGCTGCTGAATAATTCCGAACGCAGCGGAGGCTCTCCATCAGAGTATTTCTCTGAGAGGTCCCTCTCCCAAAGATGGGATTTTAAGAGGTTTAAAGATTCGTTAATAATAGAAGGTCCTATCTTCATTAATTCCTGCTCTTT
>DCVC01000243.1 GCA_002328625.1 Bacteroidales bacterium UBA2198 | reverse complement strand
ACCACTTTCTTTTCAATAACCTCGTAATCCCTTATTATATTAAGTTTTGCATCCGGTGCAACAAGCGCTATTCTGTTTATATCTTCATCTTCAAAAAAGATCTCTGATATCTTGATGATGGCTTTTTGTCCCAGTTTCTTGCTCTCAAGATTGGTCCCGAATGTAATCAGGTGATCTATTCTGTCAAGTCCAAGGATCTGAATAACTTTAAAAAGGTTTTTAGCAGGAATATGATCAATCACTGTTCCGTTCTCGATTGCGCTGACACTCAATTGTTTTGGTTCTTTCATGATTCACGGCTGTTTTATTCCTAAAAGTGAACACAAAATGGCCTGACGGGTATATACACCATTTAGGGCCTGCTCAAAATAGTATGCCTTGGGATTATTGTCAACATCAATATGGATTTCATTTACCCTTGGCAATGGATGGAGTACACGCATATTCTGTTTTGTGTCTTTCAACATTGAATTTTTCAGAACATAGACATTCTTCACCTTTTCATACTCCATCGGATCTGAAAACCTCTCTTTCTGTACTCTGGTCATATAGATTATATCAGCTTTTGAAATTATTTCGGTAAAATCGTTATGCTCATAATACTTCAAACCCAGGTTCTCGAGATACAATTTAAATTCATCAGGCATTTTCAATTCTTCGGGGGCAATGAAATTAAAAGTAGTATTCCATCTCGACATCGCCATCACCAGCGAATGAACTGTCCTTCCATATTTCAGGTCGCCTACCATGAAAATATTCAGATTATCAAGAGTCCCCTGGGTTTTCCTGATTGAAAAAAGGTCAAGCATGGTTTGGGTGGGATGTTGATTAGCACCATCCCCGGCATTTATTACAGGAACAGAAGCTATTTCACTTGCGTATCTTGCACTGCCTTCTATTGGATGTCTCATTACAATGAGATCACAATAATTATTAACTGTCAGAATCGTATCCTTCAGGGTTTCACCTTTTGATACACTTGAATATGATGCATCAGCAAATCCGACAATCTTCCCTCCAAGCCGGTTAACGGCACTTTCAAAACTTAATCTGGTGCGGGTTGAAGGCTCAAAAAATAATGTTGCTATAACTTTGCCCTCCAATAGTTTTCTTACAGGATCGTGTTCGAATTCTTCAGCCAGATCCAGGATCTTTAAGATCTCATCTGTACTCAGATCATCTATTGATACTAAGCTTTTGTTTTTCATAAGGTTAGCTCTTTAATAGTCCCGTAACCGTGCCATTATCAAATTTACTTAAGAATTGCTACGACAAAAGTAAATGTTGATAATTAATTAACAACTTTTGTATTTTCAGAACTGCTACCGGGTTTCAATATACTTCATGTTCATGCCCTGCACTCTTGCCAACCGTTCCATGACTCTTAAACGTGAAGATAATCTGAAGTTTATGCTCATACTGCAGCCCAGATCATATTTGTGGCCCGAATGGTCAATATTTTCTTCTTTTAATATTTTCATTACTTCATTCATTGAAGAATAAGGGTAAGTGATTTCATGATATTCCCTGATGAAAAGTTCAATGATTTCTGCACTGTCAATTGCATAATGAGCCGCTGATTTGTATGCATTTATCAGTCCGCCGACACCAAGCAGTGTGCCGCCGAAATATCTGACAACAACAATGAGTATGTTTGTTAATCCATATGAGTTGATCTGCCCAAGGATTGGTTTACCGGCACTCCCTGATGGTTCGCCGTCATCATTTACTTTCCATAAAAGTCTTTTATGTCCAAGCATGTAAGCGTAACAATAATGTCTTGCATCATGAAATTCCCTTCTGATTTTATCCATTATTATTTTAACTTCCTCTTTCATGTTGACAGGATAAGCCATTCCGATAAATCTGCTGCCTTTTTCTCTGTATATACCTCTGGAAAAGGATTTAATTGTCAGGTATGTGTCGGATGATTTCATACTGAAATAAATAAGATAATTCAACGTTCATCATCTGATACAATATTAATTAATTCTGGTTCTCTTTTGGTTGTGTAATCTAAAAAATGATATTTTTGTCTTAATTGCATACAGTCATGAGTGTTTTATTGGATGAGAAAGATCTACAAAAACTGATTGTTATTGGTGACAGGATCCTTATTAAACCAAAAGTGCCTCAATCAAAAACAAAAAGTGGGCTGTATTTACCTCCTGGCGTTAACGAAAATGAAAAGGTACAGATAGGCTATGTCCTTAAGGTTGGCCCCGGCTACCCAATACCTTCAGTTAATGATTCTGATGAGCCATGGAAAAACAGATCAGAGGAACCTAAATATGTTCCTCTCCAGCCCAGGGAGGGTGATCAGGCAGTATATCTTCAGAATAGCGCAATAGAGATTGAATTTAACAAAGAAAAGTACATTGTTGTGCCACAGTCAGCTATTTTGCTGCTGCTTCGGGATGATGGACTTTTTGAATAACAACAGCAACTATGGAATACGAACTTCTGAAGGATAAGAAAATACTGATAGTGGAAGATGATTTGTCAAGCAGATTATATCTGAATAAAATACTTGAAAAGACCGGAGCTCTCCTTTTTAATGCAGTCGATGGACAGGAAGCTATTGATGTTGCAAGAAGTGAACCGGGAATTGATGTAATATTGATGGATATTCAACTTCCGGTTATTGATGGCTATGGTTCTGCTAACAAGATTAGAGAATTCAGAAAGAACATCATAATAATTGCCCAGACCGCCTATAGCCTTCTTGGTGACAGGGAGAAAATATTTGCTTCAGGATTTGATGATTATATAGTGAAACCCATACTCCCGCGACAATTAATTGACAAACTTATTAATGTCCTTATTAAAGGATAACTGCCTCATTAAACCCTTCTGACTTATTCAGGATAAACTGCTAACTGCCGGAATTCTTTCCTGAAATCCTCAATTTCAGATTGCCATCTCTGTTTTTCAATCCTCAGAGGTGTTCTTCTTATCAGAGTTGTCCTCATTGTCGAATCACCCGACAAGATATCAAAAGGCATAAGTGTATATTCATATTCGTACGGCGGAAGGTTAAACATAAGCGCATTCTCATTGCTTGTCTCAATAATAGCATCAAAAATCTCCAACGCAACAGTAACAGGGTAATAAATATCAGGATTGATTACATGGATCTGTATACCATTGCAATATTCCCCCTTGAATTTGTTAAAAGTGGGAATAAAACCGTGGATCCGGAAAGCACAACCGGAAATGTTTCTGGCGTCAAGATTATCCTTGAGTTTGACAGGATCGATGAAAGGAGCGCCAAAAAGCTCAAAGGGTATTGTAGTCCCGCGTCCTTCAGAAAGATTAAGAGCCTCAATAAGAACTGTCCCCGGATATACTATGGCAGTCTGAAGGGTTGGCATATTGGGAGAGGGGAGTACCCATGGAATACCTGTTTCGCTGAATAATGATGATCTCCTCCAGTTTTTCATCCACACAATATTCAGGTCGCAATTCTTATAATACTTCTCCTTAATCCAAACAGCCATTTCTCCCATTGTCATACGGTGGCACAATGGAATACAGGCACCTCCGACAAAGGTAAAAAACTCTTCCTTCAAAACAGGTCCGTCAAACGGGAGTCTGCCTACAGGATTGGGCCTGTCGAGTATCCATACAGGAATTCCCGCTTCTGAACAGGCCTCCATACACAACTTGACACTCCAGACATATGTGTATAGTCTTGCTCCGATATCCTGAAGATCAATTAACATAATGTCTATGTGATTAAGCATTTCAGGTGACGGTATCCTGTGTTCACCATAAAGACTGAAAAGTGGAACCTTAAATACAGGATGGATAACACTTTCCCATTCAATCATATTATCCTGGGTCTGACCGGAAATTCCATGCTGGGGACCAAAAATTGCAGATAAATGACACTCTTTATTATTATGAAATATGTCAGTTATGTGTGAAAAATCTCTTGTAATGCTCGGTGCATGGCATAAAATGCCTATTCTTTTACCTTTTAATGCATCAGGAAAATTCAATGTTATAAGTTCAAGTCCTGTTAATGTCATTTTGGAAGTTTTAAAAAACAAATATATTATTTAGTGAAACGAATAGACCAATAACATATTCACAAATGATGAAAAATAAATATTCTTTCCTATGTTTATGGCAATAAAAGACTGAAATATGAATTACAGATCACTTACCAGATGGATTTTAATTCTTTTGCTTGCAACTCTGGCATTTTCCTGTTCAGAAGCTGCTAAAAGAAAAATCATTATCCTTGAAACTACTGATTTACACGGAGTAATTTTTCCATACGATTTTACTGAGCAGAAAGAACTGAACAGCTCCCTTGCAAACATTGCAACTTATCTTAAAAAGCTGCGGCAGAAAAAAACACCGGTCATACTTTTGGATAATGGGGACAACCTCCAGGGGCAACCATCAGTTTATTATCATAATTACTTGGACACAGTTTCTCCGCATCTAAATGCACAGGTAATGAATTTTCTCGGATATGATGCCGGTACAGTGGGAAATCATGATATTGAGGCAGGTCAAGCGGTATATGACAAATTAATAAAGGAATATAATTTCCCTTTACTGGCCGCTAATGCAGTCAGTACTGAAACAGGAAAACCATACTTCAAACCATATCATATAGTTGAAAAAAAAGGAATTAAGGTTGCTGTTTTGGGCCTCATCACACCATCTGTTCCTAACTGGCTGCCCCCTGAACTCTACTCTGGGATTGAATTCAGGGATATGACAGAAACCGCAAAACAATGGATCAGTGCCGTTAAAGAAGAAAAACCTGATCTGATTGTTGGACTCTTCCACTCAGGATGGGACAAATCCGAAATAAGTTTACAGGATAACAATATTATTATTGAAGATGGCTCTGCATCAGTGGCTTATAATGTGCCTGGATTTGATATTATCTTTACCGGACATGACCACAATATTGCAAATGAAAAAATTGTAAATATATCAGGAGATACGGTGCTGATACTTAATGGAGGAAGCAGGGCACAAAAGATTGCAAAAGCTGACATTACTATTTTGCCTGGGAAAAATACTGGAACAAAAACCAGCATCATTAAAGGCGAAATAGTAAACGTTGAAGATTACAGGGCTGATCCTGATTTTCTCTCAAAGTTTGATTTACAGTTTAAAAGGATTGAACAATACGTAAACAGAGTAATTGCTAATTCATCTGAAACAATCTCATCAAGAGACTCCTTTTTCGGATCATCCGCTTTTGTGGATATGATACATTCAATTCAGCTTGAATTGACCAATGCAGATATCAGTTTTGCAGCACCCTTGTCATTCGACGTTAAAATCTCATCAGGTCCGGTCAAAGTCGCTGATATGTTCAAACTTTACCGTTATGAAAACTTCCTTTATGCCATATATATGTCAGGAGAAGAAATAAAGGATTATCTGGAATACTCTTACGATCAATGGTTAAATACAATGAAAGGACCTCAGGATAACCTTCTTAAATTCAGGGTAGGTAATAATGGAAAACCCGTTTTGAATAATGGGCGCGCCTGGCTACGGAATCAATCTTATAATTTTGATTCTGCAGCAGGTATTGATTATGTTGTCGATATAAGTAAACCGGAAGGATCAAGAATCCTCATCAAATCCCTTTCCAACGGTCGTCCATTTGGTAAAAAGAATATATACAAAGTAGCTATTAACTCTTACAGAGGAAGCGGTGGCGGAAGCCACCTGACTTCAGGTGCAGGAATTTCAAAGAATGATATTAAAAGCAGAATCATTTTTTCGACTGACAGAGATTTGAGGTTTTTTATGATGAAATACCTGGAAAACAAGAAAATAATAAATCCTTCTGCTTTTAATAACTGGAGAATTATTCCGGAACAATGGGTTGAAGTTGCAGCACCCCGGGACTATCAACTATTGTTCGGTACAACAAATTAGAATATTAATTGTTAGATTTATGAAATTAATAATAGAAACTGCATAAAACATTACTATGAAAAAGCACTCCATACTTATTATCTCTCTGGCTATACTTTCTGTAACAGGATGTTCCTTTAGAAATATTAATGAATCAAGGAGTCCGGCAAAGAAACCAAAGAACATTGTATTATTCATCGGAGACGGTATGGGTATTGCCCATCTTAATGCAGGGATGG
>DCVC01000223.1 GCA_002328625.1 Bacteroidales bacterium UBA2198 | reverse complement strand
ACTTCACACTGAATGGCAATCTTACTATTAAAGATATTACGAAACCCGTAAAGCTTGATGTTGAGCCCGGTGGATTAGGCAAGGATCCCTGGGGTAATCTCAAGGCCGGTTTCAGCCTGACAGGCAAGATCAACCGGAAGGAGTGGGGGTTGAACTGGAATACTGTTCTCGAGAGCGGGGGTGTTCTCGTCAGCGACGACGTACGGATCTATTGCGAGGTGCAGTATACAAAAAATCAGGCCTGACCCTGCCACCAAAAAGGACTTTTTAACGTTTTAAAGATTACATATTTACACTGCCGGAGGCCCTGATCAGCTTCCGGTTTTTATTACCTCCTGTTTTCATTTCCGCTTTTGTTTTTCGTCTTATGGCTTTGTTCCCGGGGGTGCACAACCTGTAAAAGCTTCAGTTCAACGCCTTGTTATCTGAGATCCTTTCTTAAATTTGGCATACAATACTGCCACAAGTAAATTTTATGGTATAGCAGGGGAGAGGCAGCATTCTTACGGCAACTGTTGTTTTGTGATGGAGTAACCCGGGTAAGGTATTCCATTACTGGTAATCACTAATAACCACTCATCATGACGACAGGAATTATCTCATTTAAACTGGGTCTAACCAGCTGCTATTTAATCATTGGCAAAGAGATAGTAATGATTGACGCCGGTCTGCCGAATAAATTAAATCTTTTCAGAAAAGTCCTTTCAAAAAATAAAATTGATCCGGCCCGGATTAAACTTATTGTCCTTACCCATTCACATTTCGACCATTGCGGTTCTGCATATGATATCAGAGAGATGACCGGGGCTAAAATTGCAATTCATAACAGCGAAAGAGAATGTGTTGAACATGACAAAGTATTAATACCAAAGGGTGTCAACTTTAAAGGCAAAATTACTCAACCATTAATCTTTTCATTTAAAATACCTTTCCCAAAGTTCACCCCGGACATTCTTCTTGATAATGAACCTTATTCACTTTCTGAATATGGAATTGACGGACAAATAATTCATACACCAGGACATACCATTGGTTCTGTCAGTGTAATACTCAATTCAGGAGAAGCTTTTGTGGGTTGTATGGCTCATAATGGATTCCCATTCAGGTTTAAGCCCGGATTACCAATTTACGCTCAAGATATTGATGTAATAAAAGAAAACTGGAAAGCTCTTATTGACAAGGGGATTACTTTTATCTATCCCGGACATGGGAAACCTTTTCCAGTTGCCGTAATTAAAAATCAATTGAGGTATCCTTCAACCAATTAATCTGGCTTCTGACTGGCTGGCAATATACCGGAAAAATGAGACGTTAAAACCCATTTTGTAACAATCCGGAAAGTCTACCGTCTTTCTTTTACAATCTTGTAACTATAATAATCATGAAAACGCTCACGGTTTTGCTATGCAGTCTTATTTTAACGAATGGTTTATCAGGACAAGTCACTGATAAACTTCCCGGAACAAAAATAATGACACTGGGAGTTTTTCATTTTGCATATCATAATTTTGACGTTGTTAAAACAGAAAAGAAGGATCAGATTTCAGTACTTGAAGAACCCTGCCAATCAGAGATAATCGCTGTCTCCAAAGCCATTGAAGAATACAATCCTACAATTATTGCTATTGAAATGATCCCTGAAAGACAACACATGATTGACTCTCTGTTCTTACTATACAAATCTGATAAAATTATGTTAGGAAAGGACGAGATCGATCAGCTCGCTTTTCGGATAGGTAAAGATTTAAATTTAAATAAAATTCATTGTATCAACGACTTCGGGAAACATTATGATAATATAGTTTCAATTTTCGAAGATAGTATACGATCAACAAAATTCGAAGATTATTTCTTTAAATCACGGGATACGATTTATGGCAGACCACTCACAGGGGACAAAGTATCAAGCATTATTGATGAACTGTATGAAAGAAATAATCCTGATAACATCAAAGAGAGCCTGGCAGTATATTTATTAAATCCATTTAAATATGAAGAACAACCCGGTGATTTTACAGGTGTCGACTTTGAAACCGGGAGGTGGTTCAACAGAAACCTCAGAATATTTCGCAACATCCAGAGAATACCTCATACTGCAGATGACCGGATTTTGTTAATAATCGGCGCCGGACACCTGAATCTGTTAAATATGTTTTTTGAAATATCAAATGAATTTATATTTGTTTCCCCTTTGCCATACCTGGAAAATGCGAAGAACAATTAACGCCAGACCAAACCCGGTGACCAGTACGGTTTTTAAAACGTTTTTAATAGGGTAAATTCTCTCTTGCAGATCATATATATTTGAATCCCTCATATAAACCCACCGATATGAAAAGAATCTATGTTTTGTTTGTGCTTACTGTACTTGTTTCAGTGTCCGGTTTCCAATATTCCGAATCGTACGGACAGCCCGCTGTTAACAGAGATACCATTATTCTCGCTGCTCACGAGATAATTAATGAAACTTCCTATTGTGGACTTGCCACCATCGACTCTTCAGGGCAACCACATATTCGTACAATGAATCCCTTTCCTGTTAAAGATGATCTTGTAATCTGGTTTGCCACTTCCAGGACAAGCAGGAAAGTCAGGGAAATTAATTATAACCCAAAAGTCTGTGTTTATTTCGCAGACCACCTGAATGCCAAAGGTTATGTCAGTATAAACGGATCTGCATCGGTCATCGACGACAGGGAATTGCTTCTTCAGATGAAACGGGACTATTGGAATGGCATACCAGGCTGGCAGGATAAGTTTGTGCTTATCAAAATCATTCCCGAATCAATTGATGTAATAAACTACAAGCATGGATTGAATAATGATCCTGAGAGCTTTCAAGCTCCAAACATATCATTTTAACAAATTTAACACACTGCACATTTCGCCGGGGCAATTATGTATATTCCATACATCATGGTTTCGTATAGTAATTATGAATATCAAACATTTTAGGACTCTAATCGTATAAATGCTGAAATGATTTACCGAAAAACAAGCCTGTTACCATATGAAATACCTTATAATCCTTTTGCTGCTATTACTTCCATTAACTGCATGCAACAAAAACGATGGTGATGACCAGCCTGATGACTCTATGTACTTCCCTTCAGATAATGAATGGGAAACAAGGTCTTTATCCAGTTTGGGGTGGAAAGAAAGTGCGGTTCAACCTTTAAAGGATTATTTAATTCAGAAAAATACAAGATCTTTTATGATCATTGTCAATGGACGAATTGTAATGGAGGAGTACTTTAACGGACATACTCCAACCACTACCTGGCAATGGAACAGCGCCGGAAAGACATTGGTGGCAACCACAACCCTCATAGCCCAGCAGGAAGGATTGCTGGATATTAACAATAAAGTATCTGATTATTTGGGTACAGGGTGGACAAGTGAACCATCAGAGAAAGAGAATTTGATAACAGTGAAACATCTGCTTTCAATGTGCTCCGGCATAAATGATGAATCCAATCTCGTAATAAAATCGAACTTAACTTATCTTGCAGATGCCGGGACCAGGTGGTCCTACCATAATGTTTTTCAGGTATTGATGGATGTTGTTGCTGATGCCGGCAATCAGGACTTTGAAACCTACTTCAATACCAGATTAAAAGCCAAAATCGGGATGGACGGATACTGGAACTACGGGCTGATATTTAAAATCTATCATAGCAATACACGCAGTATGGCAAGGTTCGGACTATTAGCGCTTAATAAGGGGAAATGGAAGAACGAACAAATATTGAGTGAATCATATTTCAATGCAAGTATTAGTTCTTCACAAAAC
The DNA here is from genome assembly GCA_002328625.1 of Bacteroidales bacterium UBA2198. Classification (GTDB taxonomy): domain Bacteria; phylum Bacteroidota; class Bacteroidia; order Bacteroidales; family VadinHA17; genus LD21. The sequence continues at coordinate 1,526 of DCVC01000223.1, read as the reverse complement.
ATCAATCCATCTTACGGATACTTATGGTGGTTAAATGGTAAAACGAGTTTTATGCTTCCCGGGGCTCAGACTGTTTATCTTGGAACCCTGATACCAAATGCTCCATCAGATATGTATGCAGCCATGGGGGCAGAAGATCAGCGCATTTATGTAATTCCCGGCAAAAAGATGGTTGTTATACGAATGGGGAATACTTCTGATCCACAGAATCCAAATTTTGCACTTTCTGGTTTTGACAATGATCTTTGGGGGAAAATTAATGCTGTGATAAATACAAAATAGCATACTTGAAAAAGAAAACAGAGAACCGCTGAGATTCGGATAAAAAAACCGGGAAGATAAACATCATCAGGCAGCTCCGCGGCCATCAAACTCTAAAAGGCAGTAGTGACTAGTAACCCCAAATAGACTCAGTCGTCAAACTTTCATGCGCGCTGCTTATAGTTGTAAAAAACACCAATAAGTAGCGTTTTTAACACTTATAGTATACCAGAGTGGTGGCTAAATCCGGCGACCCGGAAAAGAATAAAATTGCTGATGCTGTGTGGAATCGCACCTCTTTTAATGCTATGTATATTGCCGATATAGTTTTCATGGGCACACTGGAGGACTGCGCTTTTCAAAAACTGCTCATTTACAAGAGTGACATTCCGGAATGCAACGCTTAATAACACTTTATTCAAAAACAAGAGCCTGAGACGTATCCGGTTCATTGACTCTCAGGCCGATCGGATGACTTATGAATTCCTGAAAAACGGTAAGGCAGATTTAACCGGTACCACACAAATATTTGTATGAACCAAGATGGTAATTGGCGTTTGACTCTACGTGAAGCCAATAATGTATGCGAAAACACACCTGAAAGGCTAAAATCCATAAAAAAGTAACTTAAAACCTCCTCCCCATCTGTCGGGACAGTTAACCAACCTGTCAGACCTAATTGCAAAGGCGATTATGCAATTCTTTGAGAAAATCAAGATTAGTCAATTCATGTTTGCGGATTTTTCTGACAGCAAAATATGAAACAATCAGACCAATCGGTGTTCCGATAATAAGTCCGATCATTGCCTCGGCTGAGCCAAGTACCTCAAGAAATGGCTTATTTTCAAAATATACATGAATTGATAAGACTGTCAGTGCATAGGTAATTGGCAGAATAACTATGTATAATTTATTGAACTTTCCTTTTAATAATATGGATAAATGTGTGATTCTTAATTCTAACCAATTCCTTAAAGGTTGATTGGGATCTTTATCCTGCAATTTATACCAGGACACCAGCCCGGAAACAATTGATAATATTGCAATTATCCCCAGGGTTATATTATTTATAAGATAAATAGGATCATCTAACCGATTCAGTGAAGTAAAAGTCAGAAAAATTAACAGGCCGATCCCGGAAAGTATTCCCGCACCCATGATATAGAGAAATTTATTTATCGTATTTCTGGTTACAGAAGCCAGGAGTAGTTTCAACTCGTCTTTGGATTTCTGATGGATATCTTTATCAGAATCCTTCCAGATTT